>JBBQSW010000232.1:0-6468 GCA_038213575.1 Chitinophagales bacterium
TGTCCAGCAAGCTGGGGTCGTTGGGCCGCACATAATAAATTGACTGCGCGTTTAAAAAAAAACCTAAAAGGCTAAATAGGAGTATCGGCGGGAATGAGTGCTTCTTCATGAGGCAGGTGTTGTTTGATTACAAATAGAAAGCAGGCAACAGGGTGTTTTGCCATGTTGCCTGAATGGATTTATTCAATTAAATTTTCACGAACCGCAATGTTTGGACCCCATCAGAGGTTTGGACACGTATAAGGTAAACGCCAGAGGTTGTGGGTAATTCAAAGATTGGGATATTATAATTACCTGCTAAACATGGTTGGCTCATGCTGTGGATGACCTGCCCTTTCGAATCTATCATCTTAATCTCTACCATAGAAGGTGCCGGAAGTGTAATATCCACGCTTAGAGAATTTCCTACTGGATTGCCACCAACCAATGTTGCAGAAAACAAAGAAGCATTTGAATGTTTTACCGCTACTTCAAACACCATTTTTTCGTGATTCCCATTCGCATAAAGCCAGTTTGTTTCATTCGTGAGATTTTGCCAAACCGTCTCTTTCAGGGACTTTACATTATTTTTCGCCCGAACCTTTATATAAAAAAGTACTCCACCTTCCGATAAATCAATTCCGCTTGGCTCAAGCGTAAACCAGGAAAAGTGAACAGAGGTGCCATTTTGTTCTTGGTCAAAGTAGGAAAGGGCATATTCTTCTGGAATATCTCCGTTCTCGACAGAAAGCACTTCCAATTGCTCCGAATCAAGGAATACCTCTATTCCAAAGTGCTTGATTTGATGCAGCATTGAAGAACGCACTGGAATGTAAGCTTCTTCTCCCTCTTCCATTTTCAGGTCGGCAATAAAGGCTTTTTGTGCAGTAGGCACAGATCTTTCTCCGCCTCCTTCTCCAGGCCCAAAAAACAAACCGCAATCCTGACAGTCTCCATCAATATCTCCACGTTTTACCCCCCAAAACGGTGCTGTAATATTAGGAATGGTGGCGGTAGTGGTGATAGTGCTTGCATAACTTCCAAGCGGCTGTGTTGGAGCATCTAACGGGTCGTAACCCGGCCAAGGATAACCATCCCAAGGCACAAAACGCCATGGTTTCCAATCTGGGACCAGATATTCAGGTCCAACTGGCAACCCCAGCACACATCTCCGAATGATAACAATATCAAAGGAGGTAAATGAATTGCTGCCGTTAATATCTGCAGCGATCGTCTTCCAGAGCGGAAAGGGGTTTAACCAATTTTCAATTGCCCAGTCCAGATCATTAGAAGTAACCCCACAGCACACGTCTGTATTGACTTTGCTGGGCGTAATTGTATAGGTCTCGTAAAGTGGGTTGTTTAAAAACTCGTATTGACCAGGGAACACTGCACCCTCGGAGGCTACTCCTGGGAAACACGCACCCGGGGCAACCGCAGCAACTTTAGTAGTATTGACCCCGGGAATCAAAAGCCCCATTCCTATCCCGCCACCAAGA
Organism: Chitinophagales bacterium; assembly: GCA_038213575.1. Lineage (GTDB taxonomy): Bacteria > Bacteroidota > Bacteroidia > Chitinophagales > Saprospiraceae > M3007. Next base: position 1,479 of record JBBQSW010000232.1, read on the forward strand.
TCGCAGCCCAATCCGTCAGGTTTCACAAAGTCGCCCGCCATGAGCGCTCCTGGTGATACTGTCCAATTAAGGGATACTGGAGCAAATAAGGCCAGGGCCCCATTTTCCAGCCTGATTGAACCAGAAACATTGATTGTAGTGATTGAAGCAGGCAAAGCCCTGAAATTAAGCACCAAGAATGAGGTGTTGGGCGGGGCAGAGTAAGGTTTTGGATTGGGCAAAGAAAAAAGCGGAGATGACGGAAGTCCGCCCCTCGAAAGCGTAAATTGGGCACCTGTGAACTGCCTTTGGTAAGGATTGACATCAAAACCAGGGTGAATTACGGATGGCACCACAGCTGCGGTTGAATTGTTCAGGCAAACTTGAACGCCCCCAATAGAGGCCGTTACGTTTATGCCCCGAATTTGGTCTAGAAGTTGAATGTTAATCCAGTTGATTGTGCAACGTGTGATGCCTGTAGCGGGGTCATTGGAGGCTGCAATTTGAAAATTGCCTGGGTTTTGCGCATTCCCCACAACACTTTGCAGAAACATCAACATGACTATCGAAAGTGTGTGTGTGTGTGTGTGACAACCATCGTGCCACTTTTTAAAGAATTGTCTCATGGTTAAATCGTATTTTGTAGATGAAAATGGAGGGTGAAATTCGTGCTTCTGGCTCGGGCCCTGAGCCGTTGGGCGCAGCAAACATAACCTGACATTTCAAGCGTTCCGCCTTCGGTGTGTTAAATTTGGGGTTTTGACAAAAAATAGCACTTTAGGGCGCATAAAAAAAGCGAGCCATCACCGTTCAAAACGGGATGACTCGCCAGTATGTTTGTGCAAAGTGTTCTAGAGAAATTTACAGCGAGACGTGCTTAAAAGCAGTCACCGTAAGGTCTTTGTCCAAAGAGCGGAGGTATTGGTCCACCGTCTGGTCGTTGTTCTTCACGAATTTTTGGCTGAGCAGGGTGCTCTCCTGGAAGAACTTGTTGAGGCGGCCGAGCGCGATTTTTTCGAGCATATCTTCGGCCTTGCCTTCGTTGCGGGCCAGCTCCTTGCCGATTTCGATTTCTTTTTCGATAATCTTTGGATCCACGTCATCTCTACCTACAGACACCGGGCTCATAGCAGCGATCTGCATAGCTACGTCACGGCCAGCCTGCTCGAATTCGCTTTCGCTTTTATTGAGTGCCACTGCCACCGAACGTTTGTTGTTGTTGTGGTTGTAGGTCAGGATTTGCGCACCACTGATTGGCTCGTAACGGCCAATCTCAATTTTTTCGCCGATAACGCCCACTTGTTCGCCCACTTTATCACCAATGGTCACCGAGCCTTCGAAAGGCAGCGCCAAGAGTGCGTCGAGGGTGTCGGGGAAACTTTCAAGGGCGATATCCGTGAATTTGTTGGTGAGGGCGATAAAGCCTTCGTTGCGGGCTGCGAAATCTGTTTCGCAGTTGAGCGCCAAAACTACCGCACGGGTTTGATCGGCATTTGCTTTTGCGATCACTACGCCTTCTTTGGCTTCGCGGTCTTCTCGTTTGGCGGCTTTGGCGATGCCTTTTTTGCGAAGCCAATCTTGGGCCTCTTCGGTGTTGCCATTGGATTCCTCCAAGGCTTTTTTACAGTCCATCATGCCTGCGCCAGTCAGTTCGCGCAGTTTTGATATATCGGCAGCAGAAACTTTTGTCATTGCTTGTTTGAAATTTGAAAATAAATGTGTTCTCTCCATTCGGAGAGGGCACAAAACAACAGAAGGGCTGAGGGAAAAAAGTTTGCAGGGTTAAGAATTTAAGAAGACTTAACCTGAAGCCATTTAAGATTCAGCCACTACAGGAGCCTCAGCCCCTTCTTTCTCGTCGCCTTTGGCAGCCTTGCGCTCTTCCAAACCTTCACGGATAGCGTTGACGAGATAGTTGGTAATATAGGAGATAGACTTTGAAGCATCGTCGTTGCTCGGGATGGCAAAATCAACCTGAGTAGGGTCAGAGTTGGTGTCTACCATGCCAAAGGTTTTAACGTGCAATTTTTTAGCCTCTGCAAGCGCAAGATGTTCGTGGTGAATATCCACGATGAACACAGCGGAAGGCAAGCGGTTGAGTTGCTCGATGCCACCAAAGTGTTTTGTCATTTTAATGTGCTCGCGACCAAACATCAAACGTTCTTTTTTGGTGATGCTGGTGAGCGTGGTATCCGCCAAAACGCGCTCGATATGTTGCATTTTCTTTACCGATTTGCGGATGGTGGCGAAGTTGGTCATCATGCCACCCAACCAACGTTCGGTCACAAAAGGCATCCCAACGCTTTCGGCAGCTTTCTGCACGATTTCACGGGCTTGCTTTTTAGTGGCGACGAACATGATCTTCTTACCGCTTTTGGCCATGGCCTTCATGGCCAGAGCCGAACGCTCCAGCATATCCGCTGTGCGGTTGAGGTCAATGATGTGTACACCCTTGTGCTCCATGAAGATGTACGGAGTCATCTTGGGATTCCATTTTTTGCGCAAGTGGCCGAAGTGGCAGCCAGCGTCGAGGAGTTCCTTATAGGTAGGCTTCTGCATGAGAAGTTATAAGTTAAGAGTTATGAGTTATTAAGCGCTAGAACCAATTGAAATGCCTTCCCTGGTAAAGGGATGATGCTTTCTTTAGTTTAGCGTTTAGAGAACTGGAAGTTCTTGCGTGCTTTTGGTTTACCGTATTTCTTACGTTCTACGGCACGGCTGTCACGCGTGAGGAATTTCCGAACTTTTAGCGGCGAGCGGAACTCTTCGTTGAGTTTCACCAGGGCGCGGCTCAAACCCATACGCACGGCTTCTGATTGGCCTTTGTAGCCACCACCGCGTACGTTGACTTTCAAGTCATAGGCATTTTCGATGCCTACAGCTGCAAAAGGATCGGTCACGTTGTGCTGCACGTGCATTTGTGGGAAGTATTCGCGGTAGTCTTTGCCATTTACCGTGATCTTACCTTCCCCTTTCATCAAATAAACGCGGGCAACTGCGGTTTTCCGACGGCCCACTGCATTTATCATTTCCATATCAAAAATGTGAGAATGTGGTCAATTTGACTGAATTTGGTCAATCTGTTGAGTGCGATCACTATGTTGTTACACACAGGTCAATGCTACGGATTAGTCCAGATTCAATGTGAGTACTTCTGGTTTTTGTGCAGCATGTGGGTGGTTTGAACCCTTGTACACAAACATTTTCTTGTACATAGCCCGGCCCAATTTGGTTTTGGGCAACATGCCTTTTACTGCGATTTCCACGATACGCTCTGGGAACTTAGTGCGCATAACGTCTGCCACAACCACTTTCAAACCACCCGGGTGGTGTGAGTGGTGTTTGTATTCTTTTAGGTCCCATTTTTTGCCTGTGAAGCGAATCTTTTCGGCGTTGATCACGATCACGTAATCGCCGGTATCGGCATGGGGGGTGTAAGACGGCTTGTTCTTTCCGCGCAAGATAGAAGCGATTTCAGCGCACATACGGCCAGTCACCTGGTTTTCTGCATCAATGATGTACCACTTGTGCTCCGCTTTTTCTTTGCTGACGGAAACCGTCCGATAGCTCAGTGTATTCATTTTTTTGAAAAATTTGTAACGTTTGAAAAGGGGGCCGTGGATTTACGATTTTGGATTTACGATTTTTTGATTCGAAGTAGGGATGAATCATGCCTTTTTCGAGTCGAAAAAATCCAAAATCGTAATTCGTAAATCCAAAATCAACCGCCTCCTTTCCTCAAAGAGGGCGCAAATGTAAAACGAGCCTCCTCGCTGTGCAAGGGTACGCTAAAAGTTTTTTTAGAACTTTAATCTAACTCACTGATAATCAGGCAAATTATTGCCCAATTATTTTTTATTGGTAAAATCAGCGAGCAGATTTTTGGATGAAAATCAACGCTTTGTGATGATTAACCGTTTAAAATACTCTTTTCCCCTCATAGCTTCAAAACATCCTTTCAGGTCGCGGTAAAAACCATATTTTTGACCCCATTATTCCGGCAAGCTTAGCCAAAAGTTATTCAAGCCCTCTCCTTGGATGAGCACAATTTCTTGGGCATTGAGCAATTCGAGCAAGGCCAGAAACGTGACCACGGCATGGATGCGATTTTCGAGTGCGAGGAAAATTTGTTCAAAATCGCGCTTTTCTCCCTTTTTTAATTTTCCAACAATGTACTCGCGCTGCTCTTGAATGGTGTAAGTAAAGTTGTACACCGTGTGAACACGTTTGGTTTTCTGATCTTCCTCAAACCGTGTCACCAGCCGCTCGAACACGCGCAGGAGTTTGTAAAGGCTGATGGATTCTAGCTCGGCTTCGGCGAGGGCTTGTTCGGCAAGTTGGCGTATTTCAGCCGTTGCAAAGCCTCGCGGATTCATGAAAGCCCGCACTTCTTCGAGTCGGCGCAGATCTTCCAGCACACTTTTGTAGCGCTTGTATTCGAGCAGGCGATCCACCAGTTCGCGGCGCGGGTCTATCTCGTTTCCTTCTTCGTCCACTTGCTTTCGCGGCAGCAACATCTTGGCTTTGATGCGCATGAGCGTGGCGGCCACCACGATAAATTCGGAGGCGACATCCATGCTCAATTCATCCATCTCGTGCATATAGCCCAAGAAGTCGTCCGTGATTTTGGCAATGGGGATGTTGTAAATATCCAGTTCATCCCGCTCTATGAAGAAGAGCAGGAGGTCAAATGGGCCCTCGAAAGCGGGGAGTTTTATGGTGAAAGTCTCTTGCAATTGATTCGATTGGTTTGATTGATTCGATTATTTCGATTAGTAAGACTATCTTCGATTGGCGCATTCGAAATAATCGAATCAATCAAACCAGTCGAATCAATCGCGTTTTAATCCCCCCAGCCTGGTTCATCTTCCAGCTCTTTGGGTTGTTTGCGCACGATGCCAAATTCGATTTCTTTTTGACAGGAGCCGCACACGCCATAAAGATTAAGCGAATGATGCGTGATTTTGAAATTGAGGAGTTCGCCCATCATGTCTTTGATCTGCTGTACCCT
>JBBQSW010000233.1:0-6449 GCA_038213575.1 Chitinophagales bacterium
GACCGTTTTACAAATCACAGCATGTATGAAAAATGCCCGGGCAGCAATCGCTGCGCCGGGCATTTTTCTTCTAAAAATTCATCCTTTTGGGACTTATGCAAGCGGTACTTTTGTCCCTCAAAACCTTTTGCTCTTTAAACAGTTTTTCATCACAAACATTTGATTTTTAAAACAATAACACAAAATGGCTAAAGAAAATACTGGACAACAGCCTGCCATCAATATCGAAATTTCGGAAGAAGTGGCCGAAGGCATCTACTCAAACCTCGCCATTATCTCACATTCCAACGCGGAGTTTGTGGTGGACTTCATCCGCCTGATGCCCAATTTGCCAAAAGCAAAGGTGAAGGCCCGCATCGTGCTCACACCACAACACGCCAAACGGCTGCTTTATGCCCTTCGTGACAACGTGCAGAAATTCGAAATGCAGTTTGGCAAAATTGAAGAGCCAGACCAGCCCCTGCCACCGATGAATTTTGGTGCGCCTGTGGCGCAAGCGTGAGGGAATCCAATGATTCGATTTTTAAAGATGATTCGATTGAAAACCAATCGAATCAATCTTCAAAAATCGAATCATTCGACTATAAGGAACGCGGCACCAACACCCTATTCCCTAAAATACCGTTCCGCATGCTCCGCTTGAAAGCCGACAGGCCTGGCATCGGAAGACGTGCCCGGTTCTGAATCGAAGCGAAACAAGGAGTCGCTGCTCCATTCAATAATACCAAAGAGGGTTTTACCCATGAGCGGCCCGGACTGGAAATTCATCCAATCCAGGGTTGCAATTTTTTGTTTGCAATCGTAGCGGTAATTAAAGGGAAAAGAATCAAACTGGCTCCCAAACTTTATGAGCCACAATGCTTTGCCATCCGGCTCGAAGGAGATGCTTTGACCTTCTCGGTTGGTCCATCGGCCCGCTAGGTCTCGACAATTATTTTCAGTTTTACAAAAAAGGAGCAGGGTGGCGAGCCCTGAAAAGAGCGCCAAATGGGTAAAAAGTTGATTCATAAGCACTGCTGTTGTTAAGGAGTTTTTGAGTTATTCCTGTTGCGCCAAAAAAGCATCTTTTTGACTGCACCTGAATAACACAAACAACTTCTAAGTTGAAAATGCCTGAATAGACAGGCATTCTTTGCACTCGTGACATTTTTGGGCAAAATTTTTCAAATAATACCCTCGTCTGCAAAACTATAGTATCCCCTCTCTGAAACGATCAGGTGATCGAGCAAAGGAAGGTCGAGGATTTTTCCGGCCTCTTTCATTTTTCTAGTCAGATCCACATCTGCATCGCTCGGTTTCAGACTCCCGGAAGGGTGATTGTGTACTGCAATAACGGCCGAAGCGTGCTCGTCCAGTGCAATTTTGAACGCTAATTTCACATCAGCCACGGTCCCCGCCGATCCTCCTGTACTGAGTTTTTTGCGGGCAATAACCTCACAGGCCTTGTTCATCAAAAGCAGCCAAAACTCTTCATGGTGAAGGTCGGTGAGCAAAGGAGCGATTACATTGAATGCATCGCGACTGGTGCCTATTCGGGGGCGTTCGCGAATATCGGAAATTTGGCGACGACGGCCCAATTCGAGGGCGGCCGCGATGCTGATGGCCTTGGCTTCGCCCACGCCCTTGAAGCGCTGGAGTTCTTTGATGGAGCGTTTGCCGAGTTCGTGCAGGTTGTTTTCTACAGAAGCCAGAATTTCCTGTGCAAGGCTCACGGCACTTACGCCGATGCTGCCAGACCCCAGCAAAATAGCGATCAGTTCTGCATCAGAAAGTGATTGATAGCCTTTGAGGAGCATTTTTTCGCGCGGACGGTCCTCTTCGGCCCAATCTGTAATGGAGCGGTAAATAGTTTCGTTTGACATTGAAGGGCATTTGATTTTCAACAAAGTTATCACTTTGAATCTTTAAAAGCGCGTGCTTTTAAATCTCTTTTCAAATGCTGCCCGATCCATTGGTCGCAGGTATGATATTGACCTCATTGCCACTTCAACGTTTCCACCATTCGATTCAAATCTTCCCGCATAAACGCCACCACGGGCGCAAGCGAATCCGGCCGCGCTACCGTATTGAAATACAAGGAGCCGCGCACGAAATTCTTGACCGAATCGGTCAGAAAAAACTGATAGGAAGATGCCGCCGGGCCTTCCACATTAAAGATCACACCATGCACATGATCGGCTGGGCGATGCACTGTCTTTTCGTCTATATAGGTCGCTTTCACCGTGTGTTTGTTCGTCATTTCGAAAGCGTCAGATACAAATTTGTCAAAATCAGCCCGCGAACGAATTGGGTAATAACTGCAATAAATCTTGGCATTCAACGCAGGTACTACAATATTGAACCAGCATTCGTCCTTGGGTTTTTCGTCAAAATAGGCCGTATCCTGTTCAATTTTTGCATAAACAGGTTGGTCGAATGTGAAATTGCAATAACCCGCCTCGAAGGGTTTGTACGCCTTTTCAGGATAAACGACCCGGGGGTAAGCGCGGGGCTTGGGCACAGGGGTGTAGCTGTCGCAGCCTAGCGGAAACAAACAGAAGGCGAGGGAAGTAACGAGGAAGAGGATATTTTTTAGCATGGGTGCGTTTGCTGAATGGGGCGGTCAAAGGTAAGCGGCTGGGCGCATCGGGGGGGGGCAAAAATCTATGCCTGTTTTTTAGATCTCAACAACCCTTCTAAACTATATAAACCCTTCTGACTACTTTTGCCCACAAATGCTGTTCTGGGTTAACATTCTTTTTTGGCCGGTGGCCCTCTATGTAGGGCTTTGTCTTGTGTTCTATTTCGGACAAGACCTGTTTTTCTTTCGTCCGGAACGACTTGCCAAAACATTTGCTTACCAATATCCTTTCCCTTTCACGGAGGTCAATTTCGACATGGAGGATGGCGGAATGGTGAACGCGCTGCATTTTCGTGTGCCCAACAGCAAAGGAGTCGTTTTTTACATCAAAGGAAATTCCCGCAGCATCAAAGGTTGGGGGAAGTTTGCCAAAGATTTCGTGGGGAAAGGTTTCGACTTTTTCATTCTTGATTTCCGAGGCTTTGGCAAAAGCCGTGGCCGCCGCACCGAGGAAATCCTTTTCAGCGACCTGCAGCACGTGTACCAATGGCTGGCCGACGAATATGATGAAGATCGGATTGTGCTGTATGGGCGTTCCCTTGGTAGTGGTCTTGCCGCCCGTGTTGCCTCTTGGAATCGGCCCAAAATGGTCATTTTAGATTGCCCGTACTACTCTTTTTTGTACCATATCTCGCGTTACGGTTTTATCTTACCGATCCGCTGGCTACTGCGTTACCACATCCGAACCGATCGGTTCATCAAAAAAGTGCGCTGCCCCATCCATATAATTGGTGGCACAAAAGATCGTCTGATCCCATATCGTCAAAGCGAGATGCTCAAAAATTTGGCCCCCGAAAAAATAACGCTCCACCCCATCCTTGGTGCAGGCCACAACAATCTGCCTGACTATCCCGAATACCACGACCTGCTTTATGACATCCTCCACGAAGCCTTTGAGGTGGAAAAAGATTGGAAAATAGCAGCTTGAATTAAGTTTTCCTCAAAAAATAGTTCGATTTACGCATGCAAAAACTCGCTATCCTCTTAATAGTTTTTTGTCAAATTTCCCTTTTTGCCCAAAAAACAAACCCTCCAGCAACAGGAAAGCCAGCGGCAAAACCCGCTGTCACCGCTCCGGGAACCAAGCCAAGCACTCAACCCGCCAAGCCGCCTACTGTGGCCGGGCCCTCGGCGGGCAACCCCGCCTCCGGGAAGTCTACGGCGAGTAAAAAAGATACATCAATCCTCAAACTTTTTGAAAAACCCGCCGACATAAAATGGGTAAAATATTTCAAGGGCCGCCTCGACGATGCCTCCGTGGTGGACATCTCCCTGGGCTTTGATGGGCGCAATTGCAGGGGTTATATCCTGTATGTCAAAAGCCGCATCCGCTTCAATCTTTCGGGGTCACTTGATACCACTGGCTTTGTCCTTGAAGAGCGGGATATGGCTAATAACATTACTGGCCGATTGCGGGGCAGCTTCCACAATCGCCGCATAGAAGCCGAATGGGTAAACGTAGAGAATACCCTTGGTAGCCACCTGGATGCTGAAGAAGTAACTCAAGGCCAGGCACTTACGCTCAATTGTTCCGATAACAAATGGAGCAGCCGCTACATCACACGCTACAATGGCGCACGCTGTGATATGGTGTTGGTACGCTCAAACAACGGGGCACTGGATGGCTTTCTCTGGGTCGAATCCGATGAACGCACTTATCGGCTCAAAGGTGATTTAAAACCCACTGGAGCCTACGAAATGGAAGTATTAGGTTCCGGAGATCGTCTGGCCGCCTTATTGAGTGGAAACCTCAAACCAGGGCAAAATACCGAATGCAACTGGGTGGGCAGCGGCGAACGGCGCACATTCAAATTCATACTCAAAGACCACTTTGACCTCGGCTGTTACGAATATGCAGACTACGCCACGAGCTACGATATCTTGTATCCTCACACGCCCTGTGCCCATTGCAATACCCAACTTGATGAACAAGTGAAGCGATGGGTAGAACGCTGTAAAGCTGCTTTTGAAGCAAAAAAGGTTCCGCTCGTGCCCGCCAACCGTGGCAGCCAGCGGGCCAGTGCTTGGTCTGAAATAGTCTGCTGGACAGACAATGTTTTGGCTGGCTACGTCACCTTTTCCGATACTTGGTCAGAACAGGCGCAGGGACTTTCTTTTAATTATGATTTGCGCACAAACAAAGAAATTAGTCTCGAAGACCTTTTCAATAAAGGCTTCAATGCCCAAAAATACCTGACGGACTGGGCAAACCGCGAAATGCCCAAACTCCCCTCCTTTGCCAGCGACCCAAAATACCGCGAATGGCTTACCAAAGAAGGATTCCCGCTTTTTGCTTTGCGGCGCGAAGGCTTGGAAATTAGCACCTTGTTTCACCCTCAATATGGTCGGCAAACTTTGCTAGTACCCTATTCCGGCCTCAAAACCTATTTAAAAAAAGACAGCCCCGCAGGGGAATTTGTGAAGTAAAAACAAGAGTCATCCCGAATTTTGGGATTAGCACGTCCCGGAGGGACGTTAAAAAATTCAGGGCGACTCCTGTTAAGGAGCGAGTGAATAATAACTTGTTCCTAATGACCTTTTATCTATGGAAGACTGGCAACTTGAATTTGAATGGCTGCGTACACAGCACCTGTTAAAAGATACTATGCACCGGGAGGTGTTACCCGATCTGAATACCGTATTGTTTCTGATCGGAATACAAGAATTGGGGCGCTGGAAAAAGGCGTTTACAAAGGAAGAAAAACAAGACCTGATGCACATTGCCGTTTGCCGATTGCTGAGTCAGGAAGGTTTTTTTGAGTTTGTAGGCCGCGACGAAGATGGCTGGCCGCACTACCGGCAGGCTCTGGAAATGCCCAAGCAGGAAACCTCCGAACAAGAAAAACTCCTGAAAATACACGCAATTCGTTATTTTCAGGAGTGGGAAAAAGAGTAGGGCGAAATTCATTTCGCCAGCGTTATGTTGATGCAGTAGAAATATTACCTTCGCTCGATGCACACGCACAGCCTTTTCGAACTCAACGAGCATATCCGCAGGGTGTTGGCGCTCAATTTCCAGCAACCAATTTGGATCGTTGCTGAAATTGCTCAGGTTGGAGAATCGCGCGGCCATCGGTATCTCGATTTGGTACAAAAGGGCGAAGGGGGCGACGTGGTGGCACAAGCGCAAGCGGCACTGTGGGCAACAGAATTCCGACAAATTAATGCCCGATTCCCCTTAGGTCTCGGCTCCTTGCTGCGCGAAGGTTTGGAATTGCGTATGCAAGTCAGGCCGGAATTTCATGAACGCTACGGCTTTAAACTCCACATTACGGACATTGACCCGGCGCATACTTTCGGTCAACTCGACTTACTGCGCCGACAGACCATCCAGACTCTTCGACAAGAAGGGCTGTTCGACTTGAACCATGCTTTGCAACTCCCCCCTGTACTACAACGCATCGCAGTGATCAGCAGCGAAACTGCTGCCGGCAAACAGGATTTTCAAGAACATTTGGCAAACAATTCATTTGGCTACGCATTTGATTGTCAGTTTTTTATGGCCGCAGTGCAGGGTAAAAATGCAGAGACTGAAATCATCGCAGCCTTGGAAAAAATTGGCCACCAGGCAGAAAATTTTGACTGTGTGGTGGTGGTACGCGGAGGAGGCGCCAGACTCGACTTGATGGCTTTCGATGGATTGGCGCTTTGTCAAGCGGCGGCAATAACACCCCTACCAATATTGGCAGGTATCGGGCACGACGTAGACGAATCGGTGTTAGACCTCGTGGCACACACTTCGCTTAAAACCCCTACTGCCGTGGCCGATTTTCTGATAAATCATAACCTGATTTTTGAAGGAAACGTCCTGGAAGTGGCCCGTGATTTA
>JBBQSW010000234.1:0-6435 GCA_038213575.1 Chitinophagales bacterium
GCGAGGTAAGCATCGAGCTGCTCCACCGTTTCAAAGGATTCCTGGAAAAGCCCTTTTGTTTTTGCCCATTCTGCTGTGCGCCATTCGTCAGGAGTGAGGGACATCTGTACAAAAGTCGAGGTACCTACTTTGCGTTCCACCGCCGGGCCTATTACAAAAGGGCCAAAACCTACTGCTAATTCGCTTAGACGCACGGACGCCCATTGGGAAGCGAAGCAAATGTCAGTAGCCGCAGCGAGGCCTACGCCCCCGCCTACAGCTTTACCATGCACTCGCCCAACAATAATTTTAGGGCAACGCCGCATCGCGTTGATGACATTTCCAAAGCCCGAGAAAAAAGCCTTTCCGGTTTCAAAGTCTTGAATTCCAGCGAGTTCGTCAAAACTTGCACCCGCACAAAAGGTTTTGTGTTCCACACTTCGGAGCACCACCATTTTGGCTTCCGGGTTTTCTCCCGCAATGGTGAAAGCAGCCGCGAGTTCCGCCAAAAGTCGGCTCGGCAGGGAATTATGGTTGGGGTGGTAAAAAAGTATGTGCGCTACCCCATCGGTAGTGAGGTCGGTGCGAACGTAACCTTGTTGGGTAATATCCATGCGGGTTGGTGATTGGTGATTGGTTAATTGGTGATTGGTGATTGGTTGCTCGCCATAGGATGCTGGGTGAAGGAGGGTGATTGAACTTCCCGGAAGTTTTAAACTTTCGGGAAGTTTGGGCATCGTCACGCAAAAATATCACTTAGCGCAGCATTCAATTCAGGCCATTGAAATTCAAACCCTGCCTGGGTCAATTTTTCTGAGGAAACTCGGTTGCTGTTCAGGATAACGGCTGACATTTCCCCCAAAACCAGGCGCAAGACAAAGGCAGGGGCGGGTAGAAATACGGCTGCGTGTTTTCTGGCTTTGGCGGTGGCAATTACTAGTTCTTTACCCCGGACAGGAGTGGGAGCAGTAAGATTGAAAACACCTTCAACTGCCTGATTTTCAATAGCCCAAATAAAAGCGCGGCACACATCATCTCGGTGAATCCAGGACCACCAGGCTTGTCCGTTGCCAAAATAGGCCCCTAAGCCAAAGCGCAACGGCTTCACGACTTCGGCCAAAGCGCCGCCTTCTTTTGCAAGTACCACACCAATGCGGAAAATAACGGTGCGAATTCCCAAGACGGTCAATTGGCCTGCGGCAGACTCCCATTTTTGGCAACAATCCACCATGAAACTTTGATCCACAGGAGCTGAATCCTCTCGCATCCAGGACTCCCCGGAATTGCCATAATATCCTATTGCTGAAGCTGATAGGTATGCTTTGGGCCGTTGCTCCATTCGTTCCATTGCTTGGAAAAGCAGGGCTGCACTCTGTTCCCGGCTTTCTACCAGCTCCTTTTTTCGCGCCGTCGTCCAACGCTTGTCTGCGATGCCCGCCCCTGCCAGATTGATGACATAATCAACGCCCTGCAAGGCTCCATCTTGCATTTCGCCCGATGCAGGGTTCCAAAAAAATTGGTCCTCAGTTTTAGGAGACCGGGTGAGGAGCCGTACCGTGTGGCCTTGGGCGCGAAACATTTCCGCAAGCCGCGAACCGATGAGGCCGGAGCCACCGCCGATTAGGATAGTGTTGTTTTTCATGTATAATCTGGTGCTGAATGATAAGTTTGGTACTGCAAACAACACGAACAGAATAGGGTTCACAACAGCCGTTCGCGCATGGAATTCAGCAGCTCCGCCGCCGAATCACCTTCAAAATCAAGCCATTTTCCAATCGTTTGAAATACCTTTTCAGGCCCCTTTCCTGCTTCTCGCATAGCCTTTAAAGAAGCTGATCCAGCAGATTTTGAAAGTTTTTCGCCCGCATCGCTGAGTACGAGCGGGTGGTGCAAAAATTTGATTTTCAAAAAATTATCTTCAGAAAGCGATTGGGCTAAAAAGTATTGCGCCGCCGTCGAATCCTCTAAATCAGCCCCGCGCACAATGTGCGTGATACCATAACGCAGGTCATCCGAAAAACTCGCCACCTGATAGGCCGGGATGCCATCGCGACGACGAACAATGAAATCTGACAAGGGGAAATCAGGCGGAGTTTTGATGCGCCAAGCAACATCGCGGGCATCAAGGCTTAGGCCCTGTTCACGAAATTCAGGTGGGTAGACATTATTATTTGGCTCTAAATCTCGCCTTGATTTTCTGCAGGCAAAAAGCAAGCCTCGCTCGCGCAGTTGCTCCAAGATTTGCAAATAATGTGGGATATTGTTGGATTGTTTACCCGCCATAGCGCGTAGCGCGAAGGCGGGTGACACGGCGGGTGACGCGAAGGCGCCTAGCGCGAAGGCGGGTGACGTAACAGCGGGTAAATTGGCATCATCGTCCCAGTCTAATTTTAGCCAGTGGAGTGTTTCAAAAATATCGTCCACATATTCTGGCCTGTTTCGGTCGCTGTCGAGGTCGTCTATGCGCAGATAAAGTTTGGGGCTGAACCCACTTGGAACGAGTCCACCGCAATATTTAGCTGCCAACCAATTCAGCGTAAAATTGAGTGCGTTCCCAAGGTGAAGAAAACCCGAGGGAGTAGGCGCTATACGCAACCGGCTTTCCTTGGTAACGGTTTGGGCAAAATCAAAAAATTGCTGTGAGAAGGGATCCATCAGGCTATGAAATGATCTAACAGATCGGACTTATGATCGTCGTCCTCCAAAATATGTGTAGCATCCGCGAAGGCGAAAAATTGGGCACAGGCCATTGCAGGGGCGGTATAGATCAAACCTATGCCACAGAGCAGAACTCCGCTGACTGTAATGATGCCTGTAATGATGAGGAAGCCAAGTACGTTGGCCCAATTGTTGGCAATGAGTTTTCGGCTTGCCGAGAGGGCTTCCAGCGGACCGACCTCAAAAAACCAGGCAATCTGCAAGGACCAGAGGAACAGCAGGCTAACGATCAAACCACTTATAAATAAGAGTGCAAAGCCTATCCAAAAAAGCGACATATCTACCATTTCGCCTAATTCAGGGATCTCCTGAAAAAGTGGGTAGGCGTCTATCATTTCAAGGGCCCAATCGAACATACCTGCTTTGTACCAAACAAGGAGACCCGGCAAGAGTGCAAAAAGACTGATCACAGCCATTATCAGATAAGTGAGCAGCAAGGGGCCAATTTTTGTGAATCCCTTAAAAAACTCCCCGAAATCAGCCTTGTGCCCACGAGAAACCATGTAACAAAATTGAGCATAGCCTACATTTAATACAGGACTAATAGCGACACCCAGAAAAATGCCCACAAAAGGCAAAGACTGGCAGAAAAAATTGATCAAACTTGAGACAATCGTGAATGCGATCAATAGCCCCAAATTTTCGTTCATAAACTGAAAGCCGCGACTGATATAATCGCCGGTACGGAACTGGATGGGGGCTTCGGCAAGAATGCGCTGAAGACGCGCAGCAGAAAGATTCATAGGGAACTAAGGATTTTAATATTGAGTTAGACTTTATTGCCAAAGGCAAAGGTGATAAATCAAACCATAATTTTTTCATTCGGTATGGTTTTAACGCTGCTAAGGAACGGTGTCAAAATAACAAGTTATTATTCCCCCGTTCCTAAATGGAAGTGTGTACAGTAAAAAAACTTTTATCCCATGCACTCTAAAGCGCATACTCGTTTATCTTTACGCCCTAAATCCTTTTGATTCTTTCACATTAAAAATTTCCATAAATGAGATTTCAACTTAACCACACGAGTTCCTTCTTGAAAATCGCTTTCCCGCTTGCCTTTTTACTGCTGGCTTTTACACAGTGCAAAAAAGACCCGAAGCCCCTGGATCGTGAAAAGTTTCTGGGCACCTACGATGTCAATGAAAGCTGCGCAACCGGAAATTACACCTATTCGGTCACGATTTCAGAATCTTCTGTAAACACTTCCGATGTTATTCTCAATAATGTAGGTGATTTTAGCGCCAACTTCACTGGAGTGGTGTCGGGCAGCAATATTTCTATCAATGGCACTCAACAGGGCTTAACGATGTCGGGCACTGGCACCCTGAATGGGAACGCCTTGACTGTAATTTATTCCGTCAGTGGTGCTTTTGTTGACAACTGCACCGCGACGGCCATTAAGCGTTGAATATTTTTATTGGCCCATAACTCAAGAGGCTGCTCGACATGGTGTCGAGCAGCCTCTTTTCTTTAGAGGAGCAGGTTGGGGATTTGTTTTTGAGGCGAACGCTGCCCTTACCCAATAATGTGCTTGACCCTTGGCCTGTGCGGCGTTAGGTCGCCCAGTTTGGCCTTCTTCATTTCTTCATAGGCAGTAAAGTCGCCCTAGAAGAACACAACTTCTGCATCGTCCTCAAACGATAGAATATGCGTGGCAAGGCGGTCAAGAAACCAGCGATCGTGGCTGATAATCAACACACAGCCTGCGAAATTTTCGAGCGCTTCTTCCAGGGCACGAAGTGTGTTTACATCAATGTCATTGGTCGGTTCGTCCAGTAGCAGTACGTTGCCGCCTTCTTTGAGCGTCATGGCAAGGTGGACACGGTTGCGCTCCCCACCCGAGCAAACGCCCAGCTTTTTCTGCTGATCGGCCCCTGCAAAGTTGAAGCGCGAAAGGTAGGCACGGGCATTAACCGTCGCATTCCCGACCGTAATAATGTCATTGCCTTCACTTACGATTTCATAAATAGTCTTTTCCGGCAACAGGTTTTCGTGGCTTTGATCCACATAACTCATCTGTACCGTGTCGCCGATCAAAACAGTTCCGGTATCTGGCTTTTCTCGCCCGGTCAGGATTTTAAAGAGCGTGGATTTACCCACGCCGTTGGGGCCGATGATGCCCACGATTCCATTGGCTGGAATTTTAAAGGAAAGATTTTCAAAAAGTATGCGGTCACCTTTACCTGAATTAGACGGGAACGATTTGCTAATTCCCTGAACCTCAATCACATTGTCGCCCAAACGCGGCCCATTGGGAATCCAGAGTTCGAGTTTTGCTTCTTTCTCTTTGCCTTCTTCACTTGCCATTTTTTCGTAGGCGCTCAAGCGGGCTTTTCCTTTGGCTTGTCGTCCCTTAGCGCCCAAACGTACCCATTCGAGTTCGTGTTCGAGTTGCTTGCGGCGTTTGTCGTCGGCGCGTTCCTCCTGGGCGAGACGCTTGGTTTTTTGTTCAAGCCAAGTGGAATAGTTGCCTTGCCAAGGGATGCCTTCGCCTCGGTCCAGTTCAAGAATCCAACCCGCCACATTGTCGAGGAAGTAACGGTCGTGGGTTACGGCGATGACGGTTCCGGGAAAACTTTGCAGGTATTGCTCCAGCCACTGTACAGACTCCGCGTCCAAGTGGTTGGTCGGCTCGTCGAGCAGCAGAATATCAGGCTGACTCAGCAGCAGTCGGGCCAAGGCTACTCGACGACGTTCGCCACCTGAGCAGATTTTGATCGGGCGGTCGTCTTCCGGGCAACGGAGCGCGTCCATAAATACTCCGAGGCGGTAATCAAGTTCCCAGCCGTTCATGTGTTCAATCTGTTCCAGTACTTCTCCCTGACGGTCAATGAGTTTCATCATTTCGTCGTCGTCGGTGACTACGCCTAGTTTTTCGCCGATGTCTTCGTTTTCTTTTAATAAATCGACAATGGGCTGCACGCCTTCTTCCACGATTTGACGAACGGTTTTGGTTTCGTCGAGTTTGGGCTCCTGTTCGAGGAAACCGATTTTAAACTGTTTTTCAAATTCGATTTTGCCCTCGTAGTTCTGGTCAATTCCGGCAATGATTTTCAACAAGGTGGATTTGCCGGAACCGTTGAGGCCGAGTACTCCGATTTTGGCGCCATAATAGAATGACAGCCAGATGTTTTTGAGCACCTGTTTTTGGGGAGGGAAGGTTTTGCTGACCCCCGACATGGAGAAGATTATTTTTTCGGACATCTTTTTGAATATAGTCAATGTGAACCCGCCTTCCTACCGCCTCTAGCGGCCCTGTGGCGGGTAAAAATGTGGTCAATGTGAGCCTGCCTTCACGCTGCGCATTATGGCGGTTAAATGGGTAAAAATGTGATAATTATGGTCAATGAGCCAGAATGTTGGAAAGGCTAAAAAATCAGGTGCAAAGGTCGCAAAATCGAGGTTCTCCTTACACCTTCGGTTTACTTTTCTTTGAAAATTTACCTTCGTAGATTGTGCCTTTGAAGTTGGCTTTCTCTAAGCCTGAAGCCTTATCCAAGCCTATGATGTCTTCCATTCGGGCATTTTCAAATTTTGCCCCTTCCCAATTTTGACTCCATAGAATACAACCTTGGAGGTCGGCCCCGCTGAGGTAGGCCCCGCTGAGGTAGGCCCCGCTGAGGTCGGCCCCGATGAGGTCGGCCCCGCTGAGGTAGGCCCCGCTGAGGTCGGCCCCGCGGAGGTCGGCCCCGCTGAGGTAGGCCCCGCTGAGGTCGGCCCCGCTGAGGTCGGCCCCGC
>JBBQSW010000235.1:0-6417 GCA_038213575.1 Chitinophagales bacterium
TCATTGAGCGGTGCAGCACTGAAATAGAGCGCACCCTCGCCTTGTGAGAATTTGGAAAGCAATGAGGAGCCGTCGCGGTAAGTGAGTATTTGCTCGCCACGCGCTGGAGCGATTTTAAAATTGCCCTGCGTATTGGGTAGACGGAGGTTGGCGCTTTTATTCAAAAAAACATCGCGAAACACAAACTCTTCGGTATTGACCTGGCTGGTTTGACGTGGCGTAGCTTCGAAGGCACCGAGATTCCCAGCAGCAAAATTTTGCAGGAAAGCATTGTACGAATTCAGATCAGCGCTCTGGCTGGGGAAAGCCAGGACATTGCCCCCGTTTTGGCAAAAAGTTTTCAACTCATTGGCCAAGCCTGAGGAAATCGAACTCAACTCATTCAGCACAATCAGTTGATAATCCGCAAATTTTGAGTAGTCCAAGGAACGCGGGTCTGCGTTGTCCAGGTGGAAATATCGGACGCCGAGAAACGCGTTGTCCAAAAACCTGTTTTGTGGCGAGCCATTGACTGCCAAAACATTGATGCGCTCAGCGACGTGAAAAGCAAGATAATAATCGTCATCAAACTGCACCGGGTAATCCGTCACCGAAAGCCGCGCTTCGTGCCAGCCGGGGTGGAGGATGGTAAAACTCACCGTGTCTAACCGGGTGCTCCGGGCCGGGATAGAGATCGCGCCAACAGGCTTTGTTTGTCCGTCATGTCGTAGGCTGAGGCGAATGTCCGTAGCAGCTTCGTCGCTGCGGTTGCTAAGTTTTACAAGAAGATTGGCGGGTTGGTTGAGTATCTGCACCGGGTTCTCAAACCAGGCACTGTCCACGGATACATTGCGCTCTTGCACTGCACGCATGGGCACAAGATTGACCTCCACGAGCGTGTCTCTGAACTTGGCTACATCAGCGATATTGTTCTGAAAATCACTGACGACAAAAGCGGTTTTGTTCTCCTGTTTGCCTGTATTGAGGCATTGCTGCTGGCGGGTGAGTACTTTTGAAAGATCGCGCGATGCGGGGCTTGTACGTATTTCTTCGATGCGGGAAAGGGCATCTTCTTTGCTGACAAGGCGTTGGTCGCGGCCCTCAAAATCGTTGGTCAATACCTGAAAACGGTCCTCAACGCCATAAGCCGAGATGATGTCTCGGGCGCGTTGTTTGGCGAGTTCGAGCAAGGGCGCGTCTTTGGATAGCGCGTTCATGCTGAAAGAGTTGTCTACAAAAACAGAGACGGCGCGTTCGCCTTTTTTCACCCCCGAAGAGAGTGGGATAAAGGGCTGTGCAAAGGCCAGCACTATGGCAGCAATGGCCAGGCAGCGCATGAGCAGCACGAGCAGGTTGCGCAGTTTTTGGCGGTTGCTGGTCTCTTCTTTTACTTCTTTTAAGAAACGGACGTTGGTGAAATACACCCGTTTGAACCTCCGGAAATAGAACAGGTGGATGATGATCGGGAGCGATATGACCGCGATGGCGGAGAGGAATGCTGGGAAAAGAAATTGCACAGGATGTATTAACTAGTAGTATTAAACGATGCCCGCCTTCGTTGAAACTTCGGCGGGTAAAAACTCAAGGCAGGGCGAAAATTGGTTCTCGCGCTATTCACCGGGTGACTTTGAGTCAATCTGACTTTGAGTCACCCGGTGAATAACGCGCCCCCCTTGTCCGAACAGAAAAATTGGGATGCAAAAATGCGAAGGTTTTGGCGAACGGACTTTGTTTTACCTTTGCGAACGTTTAAAATTCTATAATGATGCAAAAAGAGCCGCCAAAACTTTCAAAGGTGCTTTTTGGGGACGTTTAAAAATCATGCAAGCCTACCACGATCTACTCCGCCATATCCTAAACCAAGGCGCAAAAAAATCCGACCGCACCGGCACCGGCACGATCTCCGTGTTCGGCTACCAAATGCGCTTTAATCTGGCCGAGGGTTTCCCGCTGTTGACCACCAAAAAGGTCCACACGAAAAGTATCATCCATGAACTTTTGTGGTTTTTACAAGGAGACACAAACACGGCTTACCTCAAGGAACACGGCGTGCGCATCTGGGATGAATGGGCCGATCCAGCAGGCAACCTAGGCCCAGTGTACGGCAAACAATGGCGCTCTTGGGCTGCACCCGATGGCCGCACGATTGACCAGATCAGTGAAGTCGTCAAAACTTTGAAAACCAATCCCGACAGCCGCCGAATCATCGTATCTGCCTGGAATCCGGCGGATTTGCCGCAAATGGCTTTGGCGCCCTGTCACTGCCTGTTTCAGTTTTATGTCTCCCCACCACAGGGGGGGCAGGGGGGAGCGGGGAAACTTTCCTGCCAACTCTACCAACGAAGCGCCGACGTATTCCTCGGAGTACCCTTCAATATCGCATCCTACGCTTTGTTGACGATGATGATCGCACAGGTCTGTGATCTCGAACCCGGCGATTTTGTGTGGACGGGCGGCGATACCCACTTATATATCAATCACTTAGAGCAGGTTGATCTGCAACTTTCCCGGAGCTTCCGCCCGCTGCCGACGATGAGAATCAACCCAGAGGTACGCGATATTTTCAGTTTTAAATACGAGGATTTTGAACTGGAAAACTACGATCCCTGGCCGGGAATTAAAGCGCCCGTGGCCGTTTGAATATTGGGTTTATTGGCTTCCGTTTCCCTTTAGTTTTGTTATCCTTGGGAGATTTAACGATCGCGCTCATGCGCCGACCCGGATTTCCAAGACCTTTGCAATTCACCAGACACTGAATTGGGTGAAATATTGATTTCTACCGAATCACCACCAATCTCCCCGCTGCACTCAGTCCTTCCGCTTCTGCTTTCAAGATGTAAATACCTGGCTTCCAGTTTCTTACTTCAATGTTGAATGAGCCGTTGACGGATTCTCCTTCGGCAGCCAATTGGCCGAGTGCGTTGAAAACTTGCCAGCGGACAGCTGCGTTCACAGGCCATTCTACCTTGGCCCAGGCGCGGGCCGGGTTAGGGCTGATGCGCAAGGTTGGAATGTTGGGCACCGTGGTATTTAAGGGTACGGTACAGTTCACCAATTCAGTTCTATAAAGGGCAAGGCCTCCGCGTTGGTTGCCTATTACCATGTCCAAAACACCATCGTTGTCGAGGTCTGCAAAGGCGGGGTGGGAGCGATTGCCCTCGTCAATATTGCCCCAATTGACAGAAATAGGGGGAAAAGTATCCTGGTTTGCTCCTTGTAAGTAGTAAGCTTCCAAGTGGCCCTTTTGTGCACCTGTGACAATAATGGGGCCGTCGAGGGTTTGAATGATGGCGGGTGTGCTCATGCCAACCACCTCGGGTGGCACTTTAGTGTCTATCTGGCCGATTTTTGGCAAAGTGGGCACCGCAGGATAGGCTGGCAGTGCAGACGTGCCGCTGTTTTTAAAAAAATTGATGTTGCCCGACCGTTCGCCAACGACGAGGTCCTGCAACCCGTCGCCATCAAGATCATACACAATAGGAACTGAAACCGAACCACCTACGTCCAATGCAAGCCACATTGGATCCGTATCGTAATCTAGTATCATAGGGAGGCCCGATCCGGCCGTGTTTCGAAAACAATAAATACTCCCCACATTGTTTCCTACCAAAAGATCGAGGTCTCCATCGCTGTCAATATCGCCGAAGCCGGGTGTAAAATCGTAGTCGCTTTCAGAAAACAAGGAAAGCCCCGCCCAATCATTGTCGGCCAATTCAAAGGCTGGAGCTGTTGGTGTTCCGATGTTTAAATAAAGGAAAAGCCTCGAATTGGTAAATTTTGCCGCCCCATTAATGAAAGAATAGTATCCGTAATTGCCAACGACCAAGTCCAGCAAACCGTCGGCGTTCACATCGGCAAAGGCTGGGTGGGCCGCAGTGCCGACCTCTATCATGTCACCTTGAAAAAGGGCTTTGTTCTGCAATTCAAAATTGTGTTGGCCGGGTACATTGGAGGTGTTTTTGTAGTGCCAAACCCCCTTTCGGTCTTCGCCACTGGTAGGATTGTTGAGTGCCGCCACGAGGTCTTTTTTGCCATCGTCGTTGAAATCGAAGTAATAGGTACCCGGGAAGGAGTTTATGTCAATCGGCACATTGTAGGAAGGGAAAGCCGTGTCTTGGGCCGTCATCCAGGCGTTTTGCGGTGTGCCCCCGTTGAACATCAAATCTACACATGGGAAGGAGACATTGCCCAGCATAAGGTCCCGGTCACCATCATTGTCGTAGTCAAAAGTGGTCGCCGTCGCGCCAGGGTGGAGGGCATCACGGTCATCGGCAACGGCCGCTATCAAGGAACAATTGACAAAGCAGGTGTCTGGGTGGCAACTCAATTGAGCATGGCAGCGTTCCATGCCGTTTTCGTAAAAACGCCCCCAACAATTGTCATAAAGTTCGTATCGTGGCTTAGAAAGCGGCTGCCCGTTTTCCACCGAGGTATTTCGTAGCATGGTGAGGCTGGTGGATGTACCCGCTGAAAACGCCACAATATCCAAATCCCCATCGCCGTCAATGTCGTCAATGCTCGGTATATCGCCCCGGTTGATTGGGAAATTGTTCCAAAACGCAGGGTTGTTGTCCGGGTAAAAAATATAGATCGGATTGCAAACGGAGCAACTGGGCGGATAAGTGAAAAGTTGGGGCGTGAATTTCAGCCCCTGGCCATCGTAATAGCCTTTGAACACCTGAATTTCTTGGCTTGCCAGCGAAAAAGCCGCGCAGAAAATATCCATCGCGCCATCTTGGTCAAAGTCGCGCATCAGCATCCAATCCGTCAACCCCACTGGGAAATTACAGGCGTATTCGGGGCGGAACACATAGTTTGGAGCACCCGCCGTGCCTTCATTGATGAAGGTAAGCAGCACATTGCCCACCCGATCGAACAACACCAAATCTTGCAAAAGATCATGATCAAGGTCTGCTTGCGACCATTGAGGAGCGTTTAAGCCCCCTGCAAAAGGGTAGGCTAAATCAAAACCGTTGACTCGCACAGGGGCGCTGATTCGCTCGAACATTTGCGTGCTTTGGGCCATCAGGTTGAATGCACAAAACACAAATGAGAATGCAAAAAGGAAGGATACTTTTTTCATGGTGTGTTATTTGATTGGATAAAATCCTGAAATATTAATCAAGTACCTGGTTTTCGCCAGGGTTTTATCACGAGTCTAAGGCTTTGGTCATAAGTAAGGTAATTCCAAACCCAGTTTAGGAAAACAAACACTTTGTTCTTGGTTCCCAGGATGTAGAGCAGGTGGATGAAAAGCCACATTATCCACGCCAAAAACCCTTGTGTTTTCCAGAAGGGCAGATCCGCCACTGCCCGATGTCGCCCGATGGTAGCCATGCTGCCCAAGTCGAAATAGTGAAATGGCTCTGGGGTCTTGCCCTGCACCATTTTGACTAAATTTTTTGCCAATCGTTTCCCCTGCTGCATCGCAGTTTGCGCTACTTGGGCGTGTCCATTGGGCCATTTGGGCTCGTGTGTTTGGAGCGCAATATCACCGAGCGCAAAGATATTTTCCACCCCATTTACCGCATTGAATTCATTGCAGCTCAGGCGGTTGCCCCGTCCATAAGATTCAGCGGGAATGCCTTCAATCTTATTGCCCACAATACCTGCCGCCCAAATCACCTTGTCTGCCCGAATGGTAGCCCCATCGTCCATGGTCACCGTTTGACCATCATAATCTTTCACCACCTTATCGAGCCAGAGTTTCACGCCGAGTTCCCGAAGGAATTTTTCAGCCTGGGCCGATGCCTCTGGAGACATGGCATTGAGCACCCTCGGATCTCCGTGAATGAGGTGAATTTCGATTTCGTCGCGGTTCAAATCCTTGTAGTCTTTTCTAATAACGTGCTGCTTCATTTCCGCCAGAGCGCCCGCCACTTCCACGCCCGTAGCGCCCCCACCCACCACCACAATATCGAGATATCGCTGCCGCTCGTCATAGCCATCGGCAGTGACGGCCCGTTCGTAATCTTCAAAAATTGCGTTGCGAAGGTAAAGCGCCTCGCCCACTGATTTCATCGGAATTGCATTGGCACGCACCCGTTCGTTGCCGTACCAATTGGTATCAGCGCCCATAGCGAGCACCAGGTAGTCATAGTGCAATGGCCCAATATCGGTTTCTATCTCATGATCTACGGGCCTGACAGCCAATACTTTGGCAAGTCGGACGAACACATTTTGATTGCTTTGAAAAACCTTTCTAAATGGAAAAGAGATGCTCGAAGGCTCCAGTCCAGCCATGGCCACCTGATAAAATAGCGGTTGGAACTGGTGGTAATTATTTTTGTCAACCAGCACAACCTGAAAGTCTTTCGACTTTGCCAACCGGCGCGCCAGCGTAAGCCCTCCAAAGCCGCCGCCAACAATGACCACGCGCTTTTGAGGGGTATCGGGAATGTTAAATTTCATAGGGAAACGTTTTCATCTTAAACCTTG
>JBBQSW010000236.1:0-6375 GCA_038213575.1 Chitinophagales bacterium
TAAACCCTAAACACCCTAAACCCTAAACACCCTAAACCCTAAACCCTAAACCCTCAACCCTCAACCCTAAACCCTAAACCCTAAACCCTCTCAACACAATGTCCGAAAAAAAACTTTCCGAGGTCGAAATCATAAAAGAAAAGAGCGACTACCTACGTGGAACCCTCGTGCAGAGCCTCGAAAACCGCATCACCGGGGCGCTCTACCCGGACGACACGAACCTGATCAAATTCCACGGTTCGTACCAACAGACGGATCGAGACCTTGACAGCGAACGCAAGGCGCAAAAACTCGAACCGCTCTACTCGCTCATGATTCGGGTACGGGTGCCGGCGGGCGTGGCCACACCCGCCCAATGGCTGCGCATGGACGAACTCGCTGATAAATACGGGAACGGTACGCTCAAACTCACCACGCGTCAGGCATTCCAATTGCATGGCATCAAAAAACGCGAGCTCAAAGCCACCATTCAGGGCTTCAACGAGGTATTGCTCGACAGCATCGCGGGTTGCGGCGACGTAAATCGCAATGTGATGTGCAGCCCCAACCCGGATGAAAGCAGGCTCCATGCTGCTGTGTATCAGGTGGCCAAAGACCTTAGCGCGGCTTTTACCCCGCAAACAACGGCTTATTATGATGTATTCCTGGACGGCCAGCCCGTAGATGAATCGCAACCATTTGCTTCTGCCAAAAATTCAGCTGGTCAGGACGAAGAGCCGATTTATGGCAAAACCTATTTGCCCCGAAAATTCAAAATCGCCCTAGCCGTTCCACCCCAAAACGACACCGATATTTTTGCCAACGACATTGGCCTGATTGCCATCGAAAAGGACGGCGAACTGGCGGGTTTCAACCTCGCTGCTGGCGGCGGACTGGGTATGACTTTTGGGATACTCGAGACATTCCCGCGTTTGGCAGATATGCTCGGATATATTGAAGCACAAGATGTTGAGAAAGTTTGCGAAGCCATCATTACCACCCAGCGTGACAACGGGAACCGCGAAAACCGCAAATTCAGTCGTTTGAAATACACCGTGGAACGGATGGGATTGGAGGCATTTAAAGCGGAAGTGGAGCGACGTTCGGGGGTAGTTTTTCAGGAAGCCAAACCTTACAAATTTGTCCACTCCGGCGATCCACTCGGCTGGACCAAAACTCATGACGGACGTTTTAATCTTGGGCTGTTTATTGAAGGTGGGCGTGTGGCGGATACGGCTGATTTTCCATTAAAAACCACTTTGAAAATGTTGGCGCTGGTGCATGATGGCGATTTTCGATTGACCGGAAATCAAAACCTGGTCATTGGCAATATCTCCGCCCAAAAGCGCCCCATTGTCGAAGCGATTTTAGAAAAACACGGCATTCTGGCGGCTACCCACCGCCAAACGGCTTTGCGGCAAAACTCGATTGCTTGTGTAGCGCTCAATACCTGCTCTCAGGCATTTTCGGAAGCGGAGCGGTATTTGCCCTCACTGATTGATAAAATTGATCTGTTGATCCGAGCACAAGGGCTTGAAAACGAGGCGATTAACATTCGCATGACGGGGTGCCCCAATGGCTGCGGGCGACCCTATCTGGCCGAGATTGGTTTTGTCGGAAAATCACCAGGTTATTATAATCTATATCTTGGCGGAGCGCACAATGGCGAGCGATTGAACAAACTTTACATGGAAATGCTGAACGAAGCGGCAATTTTGCGCGAGCTGGAACCGATTTTGGCGCATTATGGTCAAGAGCGACAGCGGGGCGAGCGTTTTGGTGATTTCGTGATTCGGAAGGAATATGTGAAAGCGACGACGCAGGGGACGAATTTTCATGATTGATCTGCATTAATGGAACACGGGTGACAGGGATTGGACACGGATTTTCCCCTTAAACCGAAATAGTTTAAATCCGTGTCTCATCCGTTCAATCCGTGTTCCAACTGAGTCACGCTGGGAAAAACAAAAAATGAGCAAAATATCCACCACAGGCAATAACCTCTTCCCCATTTTCCTAAAACTCGAGCACCTGAACACGCTCGTAGTGGGTGGCGGCAATGTCGGTCTGGAAAAAATATCGGCCCTGCTGCGCAACAGTCCCGAAGCCAAGGTGATGCTCGTGGGCCGCGAGATTCGAGAAGAACTGCGTGAATTTGTAGCCGAATATCCGCAGGTGCTTTTGCTCGAACGAGCCTTTGAACCCACTGATTTGGAGGGCAAACAACTCGTCGTCTGTGCCACTGATAACCCTTCCTTGCACCACGAAATACGTCAACTTGCCCATGAACGTGGCATCCTCGTCAACGTAGCCGACACCCCCGCTGAATGCGATTTTTACCTCGGCTCCATAGTCCAAAAAGGCGACCTGAAAATTGCCATCTCCACCAATGGGAAATCGCCGACCATTGCCAAACGCTTAAAGGAAACCCTGAACGAAGTTCTGCCGGACGAACTGGACGATTTGCTGCAAAACATGCCCGCCATCCGGGAAAAAATCGGCGGCGATTTTTCTGAAAAAGTACGGACGCTCAATGCGCTCACAGCCTCCCTCGCCGCCGGCGAAGAGGTATTGGCCACGGTGATGCCCCACCAAAACCTCGATCTTATCCGGGATAAAAAGTGGCGGCGTATTGCAACGGCGGCCCTGGCCGCCTTTGGTTTATCATTGATATTCAATGTAGTATCGTTTTATGTGCCGACCCACACCTGGCCAGGAATCATTGCCAGCATTGACAGTCAGTTCTGGACATTTATCTTGGTGGGCTTCATGGCACAATTGGCCGACGGCTTGTTGGGCATGGGCTACGGGGTCGTTACCCAGATATTTCTAATGGGCGCTGGAGTGCCCCTGGCAGCAGTGAGTTCGAGTATCCACACAGCGGAGGTATTCACCGCAGGAGCATCGGGCTACTCCCACTATCGTTTTGGGAATGTGAACCGGCGTTTGTTTCGAGTCTTGTTAGTTCCTGGCATTGTGGGAGCGGTGGTCGGTGCTGCGCTGCTTTCGCAATTGGGCGAGCGATATGTTAATTACATCAAGCCGATCATCGCCGTTTATATTCTGCTGTTGGGTATTCGCATTTTGAGCCGCGCATTTGTCAAAGCCAAAAAACGCCGGGCGAGAAGACTGGGTTGGCTGGCAGCAGCAGGTGGATTTCTCGATTCCTTTGGCGGTGGCGGCTGGGGCCCTCTGGTGACGAGCACCTTGATTGCCAAGGGAAAAACCCCTCAGTACGTCATCGGAACGGTGAGCCTGACGGAGTTTTTTGTGACGTTTGCCAGTGCCGTTACTTTCTTTTCTTTGATTGGATTGTCGCACTGGGTGGTCATTGCCGGGCTGATCATTGGAGGCGTTGCGGCGGCGCCGTTTAGTGCAAGGTTGGCGGGGAAGTTGCCGGTGCGGTTGATGTTTGTGCTAGTGGGGGTGACGGTGATTTTTTGGAGCGCGCGGGTGTTGTGGAAGGTGTGGTGAGGGCTCCTAGGCTACTTCAACCACCGACGTACCACTGCCATTTTAGACTGCTCCTCAAAAATAGCCGTTACGGGGATTTTCATTCCTGTAATAACTTGGCTCACTATTTCATCTAGGGCTGTCTTTTTTGAAAACAGCCAGAATTCGCTTATTTTTTCATCCAATAGATATTGCTCTACCGCTTGTTTATCCGGGTCTATAAGCCAATATTCTTGTGTGCCATTAGCAGCATAATCTTCCTTTTTGATGCCCCAGTCCGTGTTCTCGGCGCTATCGCTCAATACCTCTACAACAAAATCGGGCGCGGGATATATCCAGGTATCGGGTTCAAACAATTGGGATTTTCCCATTGATAAATTCCCACTTGTCACCTGGCTAAATCTTTTCATAAAATGCAGCTCGGTGTAGTTGCTCGTTTTTCCAACAGGTGTGCAATTCTTGAAGCAACTCCGGCATGCTCGGATTGTCAAGAATGGGTTCGAGCACTGCGGAATCTAAGGACATAGAGGAAATTTTTTACAAAATCAGGGAAAAATGATGATAACCCAACCAATTCCCTCCAATTCTCGTTCTTTGCCTTATGCAGCGCAAAACAATTTTTTTTTCGTTCCTTGGTCTGTTGCTGTGCCTGTTCGGCAGTTGCAAGAAAGAGGAACAAGACTTTTTTGACGGCTTGGGTAAAAAGCCGGTGTATGCCCCCCTGAGCGAATTGCGCGACATCCGCAATGAGCCGCCTCAGCCCATTCAATTATCGGGCACAATTTTTTTGCAAGACACACTGCTGTTTCTGTTGGAGCAGGGGAAAGGCATCCACGTTTTCAACATAAAAGATTCCCTGAACACGATCAACCTCGCGTTTTTCAAAATACTCGCCGTGACGGATTTTGTCGTTGCAGACCAGGTGCTCTATGCAGACAGTTGGAAAGATTTGGTCGTCATAGACATCAGCGATCTGCACCACATCCAGGAAACCGACAGGATTGTCAACATCATCAATCCGCTCCTTTACCCGCCCCTGTACAACGGGTACTTTGAATGCGTGGACGAATCGAGCGGGGCCGTGATCCAGTGGGAAGATGCTGTGCTGGAAAACGCCCAATGCGTGACCATCCAATAACAACAAAACATATTGAACATGAAAAAAACACTTTTTGCCACCTGTATTGCCCTCTTTTTGTTCGCTTGCAGCAAAGACTCGGCGTTGGAACAAGTCGCCGGAAAATCAGGCTCCATTACTCGTTTTGCGATCTACCACGATTTTATGTATGTGCTTAACCTCAACGAGGTGCAGACCTACAACATCAAGCAAAAAGAACACCCGGTGTTGGTACACCGCTTGCCGACCGACTACGGCCTTGAAACCATTGCGATCTACGACAACACTGTTTTTGTCGGCTCCACTACGGCCCTGTATATTCTGGACATCAGCGATCCGGCCGCCCCCGTCATTCAGTCGAAATCTGACCGAATTACAGACATTGGTTTTATCGGCTGCGATCCGGTGGCGGTAAAGGATCATTTTGCTTATTCCACGATTAAGGTTATTGAAAACATTTGTGGCACGATTTCAGCGCAGAGCGCACTGGTGGTGTATGATATTGCCGATAAATCCGCGCCGAAAGTGGTTGGCTTTTATACATTGGAAATCCCCAACGGTTTAGCGTACAAGGACAATTATCTGTTTGTATGCGACGAAGGCTGGGACCAATTGCTGGTGTTCGACATTACTACGCCAACGATGCTGACGCAAACCAATTATTCTTTCAGCATCACCGACCCATACGATCTGATCGTAGATGGAACAAGGATGATCGTTGTCACTAAAACGGATTTTCAAATATTCGACATCAGCAATATCGCACAAATCAAAAAAATCGCACAAATTTCCAAGTAATGCGAGCGACCCTATTTTGGCTGTTGATGCTCCCCTTGTCTTGCTTTGCGCAAAAAAATGCGGGCGAGCAGAAGCGACCCCCTTATGTTGTAAAAACAACTCCCTTAAACCTCATCAACCCCTTTCAACAATCGGTTGATGTTTCGGCAGATATTCCCCTCTCTTCTCGCTGGGGGCTTGAAATGGGCATTGGCTTGGTGCTGGACTCCTGGTCTTGGGCACCCCATAAGGGCGAGACGTACAAAGGGCTGAAATTGAAGCCCGCAATAAAATATTACACCCAACTCCTGACAGGCGGAAACAATGATTATATCAGCTTGGCTTTCAAATACAATAATATCCAAAACAGTCGCTACGTCAACGTAACACGTCAGGGAGGCCAATACACAGAATGGATGTTTCAGCGCAAACATCTGTTGACTTGGGGTGCGGCTTTTCGCATGGGCAGCCAACTGTACCTTGGCAATCGTAAAAGATGGATGATCGAGCCGTTCGTTGGCGCGGGCATACGACAGCTCCGGGTCAGTCAGCATGATTTGCCATTGGATGCTGAATTGCTGGTAGAAGAAAGAATTTTTAACCTGGATCGTCCATCAGGCATCTATACCACTCCTGATATATCCTTGGGGTTTTGCTTTGGCTGGGCTATACCTGCCAAAATCAACTGAGCGAACCATTCCGCAACGCCTACCATATTCCGTCGCACTTTCTTCAAGACCACTGGTTTAGCTGCCTAGGCCGCGTCCGGTAAATGGCGGGCCGATTGGCGAGACCTATTTTTTGCTCCATTAGGCATGAGGAGGGCGAAATGCGGGACATTTTAACCGACGAATAACGAAATGGAGCGAGAAATAGGGCCGCAAAGCGGTGCGTCATTTACTGGACGCGGCACTAGTGGCAGGGGCACGAAGTCTTTGATAGTTTGGTCAGATTATTTTGAGATGAGACTAGGCGCGACGAAGGATTGTAGCGGGCTCTCCATGACTGAGGCGCAACAAAGTATCAGTTCAAAAGAGTCGAACAAACCG
>JBBQSW010000237.1:0-6370 GCA_038213575.1 Chitinophagales bacterium
AACTTTTGGTATTCCACCACAACGCTCACCCCTTCCTCAAAAACCACAATACCGCCAACCGGTATCCCTCCAGCCCCAAACCAACAATGCTGCCCACACAGGGTGCAGACAAAAAAGAATGATGCCGGAATGGTTCGCGACGGTGTACATTGCTGATGTGAACTTCGATAACTGGCGTGGAAATAGCCGCTACAGTATCGGCCAGCGCAATGGAGGTGTGGGTGAGTGCACCTGCGTTGAGCACGATGCCGTCGGCACTAAAACCCGCCTCGTGGAGTTTGTCAAGCAGAGCCCCCTCGTGGTTGCTCTGGAAGCATTCGAGTTCCACGCTGGGCAGACTGGCTTTTAAAATTTCAAAAAAATCCTCGAAACTTTGGCTGCCATAAATTTCGGGCTCGCGCGTTCCTAATAAGTTGAGGTTTGGGCCGTTTATGATAAGGATTTTCATGGGTGCAAAATTCTCTCTATTTTTGTTCAACTATGCAAAAACTACCGCTCCTTTTTTCATTTTTCTGCTTGGCCATAAATGCCCTGCACAGCCAATCGGCCATCATTTCCGACCCGCTTTTCATACGCTCGGATTATGGCTATGATATCATAGGGCGGCTTCGCGACCGTGTTTTGGTTTTCAGAGACCGATACGATGATTTTGTAGTGCAAGCATTTGACAATCAAATGCGCCTCAGTTGGAGTAAGAACCTCGATGATCTTGATCGCAGAGGGATGCGTGTGCTGGCCGTGGTGCCAGGGCGCAATGATTTTTCTGTAGTGTACCAAATGCGGCGACGAGGGCACACGATTTTGCGCGTTCATAAGTACGATCCTGGGGCCAATCTAATTGACAGCATGATGGTCAAGGACTACGGCGAACGGATTTTCAACACGCCCGTGCTGGATTTGGTGAAGAGCGAAGACCGTAACTGTATTGTGGTGTACAATATGGCGGAAAGGGATCAAATAGAGGCCGTCGCTATCCATTTGGACAAAATGCAGGTATTGTGGGACACGACGGCCATGGTGGACGACGCTTCCGACTTTTTTGAAGACCGCCGCCCCGAAGTTGCACTCAGCAACGCCGGGGCATTCTTTTGGATAACAGAAAAAAATAACCGGCGGGGCAAACTTGACAAACACGAACTCAAGATCCTCCGTTTCGACGAAACAGGATTTCGCATCAATCGAACACCACTGGGTGGTTATTTGACAGTGGATTCCAGATTCATTTTTGACAACTTGAACAACCGCCTCAGTGCGGCTGGGCTCTGGGCCGAAAAAGGCCGTGAACGTGCCAACGGAGCCTATTATCTTAGCATTGTTCCGGGCAGGGATTCGGCACAAGTGCTTCGTTATGAACCTTTTGACGAAAAATTTATGTCCATCCTTCGGCAAAAAAATGTGGGAGAGGATTCGCGTGGGATTGCCGATGCACAACTGCGTGAATTGCTCTTGCGGCAAGACGGGGGTATCATCCTGGTGGCCGAACGGTATCACGAAATTCAGCGGGGCGCAGCGGCCGGGCGTGGTTTTTTTCGTGACGGAATGCGTATGATTATTGACTATTATTACGACGATGTTTTTGTGGTGGCATTCCAACCCAATGGACAGGCGCAATGGAATACCGCGCTTCACAAAAAACAATATTCACAAGATGATGACGGCACTTTTTCTTCCTACTTTCTTATGCGCAACGCGGATCGAATGCATTTCTTTTTCAACGACGAAATCAAGTATGAAAACACCTGTAGCGAGTATGTTTTGAGTGCGATTGGCGAATTTGACCGCAACAGCCTGCTCAATACACTGAACCAAAGCCTGCGTCTTCGTTTCCGGGACGCGCTGCAACTGAACGCATCGGAATGTGTCGTGCCATCGGAATACCGGGGGAGGCTGAAATTGGTTTTGCTGCGGTTTTGAGGAAGGAACACGGAAAACACGGAGGAGACACGGATTTGAACGGATTTCTCCGAAATGAAAAAAGATCCGTTCAAATCCGTGTTTTCCGTGTTCCACTCCTGTTTTTTCGCCCTGCCACCACCGAGCCTAACTGCCTTTTTGTCGCATAAGCCCAGATACAGACTGCCAAAGACTGCTGATTTTCGGGATGGCAGGCTGTTTGCCATGGCATCTAAAGGTCATAAAAGGACAAATTTGTTGTCAGTTTGACACAAACCCATTTTTCCCGCCCTATTTCCCAGCTTTATTTCCCATGTTTGCATCGTTGGAAAACGCGGCGTTTTCAACTATTCTTCCCCCACTCGTTTCTATTCGTATGTTTGATAACTATTTAATGTCGCAGCAGTCAGACGATGAGCCTGATTTCGTGCCACTTTTCTCCCTTGAAGAAGACGACGAAAAGGCTGGCGAGGTGTTCCCGGACACCGTGCCACTCCTTCCGTTGAAAAATACGGTGCTGTTCCCCGGCATTGTCACCCCCATCACAGTGGGGCGCGACAAAAGTATCCGTGCCGTGCAGCGGGCCTACGAAGGTGACCGCTATATCGGTGTGCTTTCCCAAAAGGATCTCAAAATTGAGTCTCCTTCTGCCCGCGATCTCTATCGGGTGGGTACGGTGGCGCGTATTTTGAAACTGCTCAAAATGCCCGACGGATCTACTACTGCCATTCTGCAAGGCCGCAAGCGTTTCCACCTCGATGATTTAATGCATGACGACCCCTACATGGTCGGCCAAATCAGCACACTTGAATACGACGCGCCAAAGAACAAACTAGAATTCCGGGCCATGATCAGCAGCGTGCGCGATGCTGCACGGCAGATCATAGAACTGTCACCCCAGATACCGTCTGAGGCCGTTGTGATGTTGAAAAACATCAACAACGACAATTTTCTGCTCAATTTCATTGCCTCCAATCTGGGCATTCCGGTCAACCACAAGCAGGAAATACTCGAAATCAACAACCTCAAGGATAAAGCCAGCGCCATTCTCCAGCACATGGATTCGGAGCTGCAGCTGCTTGAGCTCAAAGACCAAATCGAGTCGAAAGTACGGGTGGACATCGAAAAGCAGCAGCGGGATTACTACCTCAACCAGCAACTAAAAACCATTCAGGAGGAACTGGGCAACAACCCGCAAGAAGAGGAGATAGATGCCTTGGTGCGCCGGGCGAAAAAGAAAAAATGGGCGAAACCGGTAGAGGAAGCGTTCAACCGTGAGGTAAATAAAATGCGCCGCGTAAACCCTCAGATTGCTGAATATGCCATCGGGGTCAGCTATTTGGAAACACTGCTCGAACTACCCTGGCAAGAGTATACCAAAGACCAATTTGATCTGAAAAAAGTACAAAATGTGCTTGACCGCGACCATTATGGCCTCACGAAAGTGAAAGATCGGATCATGGAACACTTGGCCGTTTTGAAACTCAAGGGCGACATGAAAGCCCCTATTCTCTGCCTCGTTGGCCCTCCGGGTGTTGGTAAAACTTCCCTTGGAGCCAGTATCGCGCGTGCTTTGAAGCGCAAATATGTTCGTATGAGTTTGGGCGGCCTCCATGATGAGGCCGAGATTCGCGGCCACCGCAAAACTTATATCGGCGCCTTGCCGGGTCGTATCGTACAATCCTTGAAAAAAGCGAAGGCGGGCAATCCTGTTTTTATCCTCGATGAGATTGATAAAGTGGGCAAAGATTTCCGGGGCGACCCATCCTCCGCCCTGCTCGAAGTTTTGGATCCGGAACAGAACTCTGCCTTCTACGACAACTACCTAGAACTCGAATTCGATCTCTCCAAAGTCCTGTTCATCGCTACGGCCAACACACTGAGCACCATACAGCCAGCCCTGCTCGACCGGATGGAAATCATCGAAATTGCGGGTTATTCGCTGGAAGAAAAGGTGGAAATTGCGAAGCGGCACCTTGTACCCTCGGAGCGCAAAGGCCACGGCCTCAAGCCCGGACAGGTGAAAATCAATGAAAAGACATTGGTCAAAATCGTGCAGAGCTACACCGCCGAAAGTGGGGTACGCAATCTGGCCCGGGAAATTGGTTCAGTAATGCGTTCTGTGGCTAAAAAAGTAGCCATGGAAGAGCCCTACGAAATGACGGTGAAGCCCGAAGACCTTCCAAAAATATTGGGCCCAACCAAGTTTGACTCAGAAGTTTACAAGGAAAAACAATCCCCTGGTGTGGCCATCGGCTTAGCTTGGACTTCTGTGGGCGGTGAAATATTGTTCATCGAAGTCAGCCTCAACAAGGGCACGGGCCGCCTGCAACTCACCGGCAATCTCGGCGATGTGATGAAAGAAAGCGCTACCACCGCACTCAGTTATATCAGAGCCCATGCTGAACAATTGGGTATTGATAATGAAGCGTTTGAAAAGAACGACATCCACATTCACATCCCGGAAGGTGCCATTCCGAAAGACGGGCCTTCGGCAGGGGTGACCATGCTTACGGCCATTACCTCGGCCTTTACGGACAGGCCACTCAAGCCATTTTTGGCCATGACGGGCGAGATAACCCTGCGCGGCAAAGTGCTTCCCGTGGGCGGTATCAAGGAGAAAATCCTCGCCGCCAAACGCGCCGGTCTCCGCGAGGTCATTCTCTGTAAGGACAACCAGAAGCATGTGGACGAAATCGAGCAGGAATACATCAAAGGGCTGAGTTTCCATTATGTAGACAGGATGGTGGAGGTGCTGGAGATCGCGATTGGCTTGGAAAATCCAGGTAAGCGTGTTGGAAATGGGGCTCCGAAGGTTAAACGTGTGAGAGCGGAAGCGTGATGAATTAACGCAAACAATAGAGCCTCTGATTTTGATGGCTTCTACAGTTTACAATATGTAGCAGGCGGCGCGGGGGTTACCTTTGCGCCGCCTGTTTTATTACCTTTGCCAACTCGATTTTTTCAGAAAAACATGTCATATTAAAGCCTCCAATTTGCTCTCGCTTGGCCCGGATGGGCTGGATTTAGAATTGCAAAATTTGAATGTGCTGATTGGGCCGAATGGGTCGGGGAAGTCGAATTTTTTGGAATTACTAGAGTTGCTTCGTGCCCCTGCCACTAGTGATAGTCTTGCTCCTATTAGGCAGGGAGGAGGAATAGCAGAATGGATATGGAAGGGAAGCACAGAGCGCTCAGATATTTTCTTAGAAGTTTTAGTTGATGACGGCAAGTTGGAAGACTCAAGCCAGAGTTCGTTGAGTCAACGCCTGAGATTATTGGGAAAGCGGTTTTTTCGACACTATCTTTCATGGTATCCTTCTCAGGATAAATTTCAATTGTCCGATGAGCGTGTAGAAAACGATAGACCTTATGGAAACCATAAGGATGTTATATTCTAATACAGGTATCTAAATGGCCGCCCCATGGTCAACATTAACAGCCCGAAACAAAAAAGCCGTGAATTATCCAGAGATACAGTCAATCCAGAGGTTTCGATTTTGTCGCAACGTCGTGACCCTGAACATTATCCAGAATTATCTTATTTAGCTAATTCATATGAAAAAATTCGGCTTTACCGTGAGTGGTCCTTTGGCCGAAAGTCCAATTACCGAAACCCACAACCTGCTGTCCAACGCAATGATGGCATGGAACAAGATTTCTCTAATTTAGGCATGTTCCTGTCGCGGCTTCGAAAAGACACGCCTACTAAACGAGCGTTGATCATGGCATTGCAAGAACTATATGAAGGTATCACGGATTTTGAGGTAATTGGAGAGGGGGGAACTGTTCAAGTTTTCCTGAGCGAAGGCGATTTCTCCATCCCAGCCACCCGCCTTTCTGATGTTACTTTGCGCTACTCATGTCTCATTGCCTTGCTGCTTGATCCTTCTCCCCCGCCACTCATTTATATTGAAGAGCCGGAATTGGGCCTGCATCCTGACATTATTCCCAAAATCGCCGATCTATTAGTGGAAGCATCGAAACGCACACAATTAGTAATAACAACGCATTCGGACATACTCATTGATGCGCTTAGCGAACAGCCCGAATCCGTGCTAGTGTGTGAAAAAGAAGACGGCCAAACCTATATAAAACGGCTCAACCGCGCCGATTTAGCGCATTGGCTTAAAGATTATCGTCTTGGCCAACTTTGGATAAGTGGCGCATCAAGGGCGCTTTGCCCGAGTATTTTAGCCCCGCGGGGTCTTCCTCCTCGCTCTCCAGAGGATATCAAGCCCAGCGCCGCGCTTGTGTCTTTTGACCTACGGTACGCACACAAATATGATTGATAACAATTTATTGCCGCAGTTTTTTGTTGCTACCTTGAGCAATCAATCTTTGGCTGAGTTGTCTTCCTGACGGGATCCGTCCGCATCAAGTGCGCTTTGCCCGAGTATTTTAGCCCCGCGGGGTCTTCCTCCTCGCTCTCCAGAGGATATCAAGCCCAGCGCCGCGCTTGTGTCTTTTGACCTAC
>JBBQSW010000238.1:0-6360 GCA_038213575.1 Chitinophagales bacterium
ATCACCTTTGGGCACCGTCTTGTTATTGATCGCATCAATGGTCTCCTGTTTGCTGACACGAACTACTGCCTGGGCAATCGCGGTGCGGTGTGTTTTTACTTTATGGGTGATGTTTACCATGGCTGCTATTTGTTTTCTTTCCAGCTGTACTGGTCGTTATCAAAAATTTCTTTCCCCCACACAGGCGCTTCCTGTTTGATGCGTTCGACCACTTCATTGCAGGCATCAATGGCTTCTCTTCGGTGAATGGCCGAGGTGAACACAAACAAACAAATTTCTCCGGCACTCACCTTCCCCAGACTATGGTAAATGTGCATACAGGTCAGAGGATATTTGGCAAAAGTATCCTCGCGGATTTCGTGGAATTTTTCCTCGGCCATTTCTGTGTAGGCGGAATAATCAATGGCTGCCACTTCCTGTCCTTCAATCACATCCTTGCGTACTTGACCCAGAAAAATACTGTGTGCGCCGATGTTCATCATTGTGCTGTGTTTCGCGATGGAATCACCTACAAATGAAGGGCTGATCGGGCCTTCTACAAATACCTTCTTGCGACGATGCGTTCCAGGCTGCTTTTCCTGGGTGTTTACAGTTTGCTTTTCCATTGTATGATTCCTCCTTTTAAATTATAAATGGCCTGGGTTTGAATTTTTTCGGCAATGAGATGGGCGGCAGTAATGCTTCTTACGCCAGTTTGGCAAAAAATTATGACGGGGCGGTTTGGCTCAATTTTATCCAGGTTCTGCTCCAATTCGGCGAGTGGGATGCGAAGGTGCTCAAATTCTGTGACCTTGGGCCATTCGTTCAGGTTGCGGACGTCTATAATGATGGGTGTTTTTGTCTGCCGCAATTGATCAAATGTTGGGCCATCAATGTCGGTAAAATCGTCTGCGGTCATTTTACAAAACCATTCATAATCCATTTTTCTGAACGCTTCCGGGTTTCCGGGTATCTGTTTGTGCGCCTCGGGATTGGGCGAAATTTCCAGCTCATAGACGGAATTATTCAAAGCATTGTAGCAAAACATGCGGTTTGAAAGCGTTTTCCCTGCTCCCGTAATGAGCTTGATGGCCTCATTTGCCTGCATCGCTCCAATGATTCCCGGAAGCACGCCGAGAACGCCTGCTTCATTGCAATCGGCTACTTCAGACGGATCAGGGGGCTCGGGGAAAAGATCACGGTAATTCGTTTTGATTCCATTATTCAAAACATTAAAAACGCTCAGCTGCCCTTCAAAACGAAAAACGGAGCCATACACCAGTGGCTTGTCCAGGAGTACACAGGCATCGTTGACCAGGTATCGGGTAGGGAAATTGTCCGAGCCATCTATCACCATATCAAAGGCAGCGATGATAGAGAGC
Organism: Chitinophagales bacterium; assembly: GCA_038213575.1. Lineage (GTDB taxonomy): Bacteria > Bacteroidota > Bacteroidia > Chitinophagales > Saprospiraceae > M3007. The sequence continues at coordinate 1,362 of JBBQSW010000238.1, forward strand.
GCATTTTGGGGATTCATTCTTTCGTTAAAAACCGTCACCTGAACCGCTGGATTGAATGCTTTCACCCGTTTTGCCGCAATTTCTACCTTCAATGCGCCCAAATCCTCCGTCGTGTACAAGATTTGTCGGTGCAAATTTGAAATCTCCACCACATCAAAATCTGCGATCCCGATTCGACCAATTCCAGCGGCGGCCAGATATTGCAATGCCGGGCAACCCAACCCGCCGGCACCGACCACCAACACACTGGCCTGGCAGAGCAGTCGTTGACCTTCCTCGCCTATTTCTTTTAGGAGTATTTGCTTTTGGTAGCGTTGGATGTTGCCGTTGGGATACATCGGGTGTAGTATTTTTTAGGGAAATGAATGCTGTTTTTTGAAGGACTATCGGTTTTTAAGAGCCCATTTCAAACTACCCCCCCGAAAATGGAGGCAACAATGCCACCACTGAATGTTCTTCCAGTGGACTATCGTCGCGTGCTATTTTTTTATCCACGGCAATCAGGTAGCGCAGGTCTTTTAACGCTGGATAACTTGCTTCAAGTTGCTCCCGCAGTGCTCCAGATGTTTGCACACCATCCATTTTCCACTCCTGTTCGGGCAGGATGTCTGCGATTTTCCCGAATGCTATTATTTTGATTGTCATAATCTTAGTAACGGTGTCAAAATAACTTTCCAATTTCAGGCCTATTATTTTGGCGTTGGCCAACTATCTTTTGAGGCGAATAGTGGGGCTATTTAACGAAAAAGATAGGATGGATGGCGGCAAAAGAATGGCATCAAATTGGGAAGTTATTTTGACACCGTTCCTTAAGAAAAGAGCAACTTCAAAGATGCTATAAAAAGGACCAAAGCGAGACTGATTTTCAACGTTTTTTGGTTGAACCGAAATGCCCCAAAATAAGAACCGCACAAACCACCGATCAATGCAATCCCTACCATTACGACCATATCTGTGCTAAAACTAATCCCCTTTTGCATCTGGCCAGCCAGGCCTGAAATCGAATTGACCAAAATAAACAAAGCACTCACGGCAGCGGCCTGCTTCACATTTGACCAACCCAGCAGTATCAGTATAGGAGAAAGAATGATGCCGCCCCCAATACCAAGAACTCCTGAAATAAGCCCGATCCCTGCGCCCATCAACAAGGCCAAATAGAGATTCAATTCGTTTCGCTGAACCTCTTTTGGTTCCGATGGGAAGATAAACCGAACAGCAGGTATAATCAAAAAAACGCCCAAAAGTTGTTTGTAAAGCACCGTTGGAGGCGTAATCAACCCACCGATAAAAGCGGCGGGAATGGCCGTTATAGCCAGCGGCAAAAACAATTTCCACAAAAAATTTCCGCTTTTGAAGTAGGCCAGAAAGGCGATCCCGGAGACGAAAATGTTCAACAATAAAGCCGTAGGGCGCATCACTTCAGGCGTAAATTCATACAGCGCCATGAGCGCCAAATACCCGCTGGCTCCGCCATGCCCCACCGATGAATATAGAAATGCGACCAGCATGAGCAAGGCGCAAAACATCAAACTCAGGTCATGCTCCATAATCCGTTCGTGTTCAGCATTTTTAGAATAGGTGAACTTCCACCGTTTCGCCCTGCTCATAAACTGTTCTGTTCTCCTCCAACACAATCAGGCAATCTGCGAGTGCAAAGGAACTCATCTGGTAGGATTCCTGAGCATGCAGCGGTACAACTTCATCGCCTGCTATTTTGCCTTTCAGGAAGTAAGTTAGTCCCTCTCTTTTAGTAAACGATTCAGACAAGGTCTTTTTTGACACCTGCTGGAGTGGGCCGATCTTTCCAGTCATTTTTTGGATGGCGGGCGCGATGTATTCGTAAAAACAAGTGAGCACTGCAGACGGATTTCCCGGAAGTCCGAACAGCAGTTTTTGCTGGTGTTTTCCGAAAAAAAGTGGTTTGCCGGGCTTCTGTTTCACTTTGTAAAAGATAGTTTCTACCTGGCAATTTTCCATGGATTTCTTCACCAGATCGTAATCGCCCACGGAGATCCCGCCCGTAACGATCACAATATCACATTGCTCCATTCCACTGGCCAGATGAGCCGTGATCTGATTTTCATCGTCTTCGCTTCGGAAAACCAGCGTGGGTTGGATGCCCAATTCCTGCAAAGCGGCCATAAGCGTAAAGGAATTGCTCTCATACACTTGTCCGCCAGTAAGTTTGGAGCCAGGAGCTGCCAATTCAGAACCGGTAATAATCAGGCATATCTTGGGTTTTGCACCAACCTTGACATGGGTAAGCCCCAATCCTGCCAGCAGCCCGATGGCGGCAGGGTTCAGGGTGGTTCCTGCGTGTAAAGCCGTTTCGCCAAGTCTGGTTTGAGAGCCCCGTGGGCGCACATTGCCGCCTTTTTTCAGTTGAAAATCCTCTATCCAAACCTGGTCCCCACTTACCCTGACTTTTTCCTGCATCACCACGGTATCCGTGCCAGATGGCACAGGAGCGCCGGTAAAAATTCGCATTGCTTCGCCCGAGGCAGGATTCACAGCAGCTTGTTCGCCCGCTGGGATTTCACCGATTACGAGGAAGGGTTTTTCGGGAACGAACGCCTCAAACTGAAACGCATATCCATCCATGGCCGACTGATCGAAAGGCGGCATATCTACGGGAGAAACGACCGGCTCTGCAAGGGTCATTCCCAGGGATTCCAGCAGCGGGATGGTTACGGCGGGCAGAGCCTTTGCGCTTTTGTGGATCAGTCTTTTTGCGTCGGATACTGGGATCATTTTTTATTGATTTTAGAGCATCTTACCCACCAATCGCAATCATGCTTCGATTCTTTAACGCCCCGGCATCAATCTTTTCATAATCCGGAAGTAATTGCCCGCCCAGGGCTTTTTCTTTCAAATCCAGACAAATCTGAATCAAAGGCTCAATTTCCTGTCCGCTGCGCAAAGCCCCCAAAAGATCCACTTCAGAGGCAGAAAACAGACAGTTTTTCATTTTTCCGTCGGCGGTCAGTCGCATTCGGTTACACCCTGCACAGAAATGTTCGCTCATGGTGCTTATTATGGCAAAAGTGCCCTCATGATTCAGCACTTTGAATTTCTTGGCGGTATCGTGTTTGCCATCCAGGAGTTTGACGAACGAAAACTTATCGGCCAGCAATTCGAGCATTTGCATCTGTGGAAACACCTTGTCATGCTCCCAAAGATTACCTTGAAATGGCATAAATTCGATAAAACGGACGTGTATCGGCAGGTCTTTTGTCAAGGCCACAAAATCAACGATTTCATGATCGTTGATGCCTTTCATCACCACGGTGTTGGTTTTTACATGCAACCCGGCGTCTATCATTAGCATGATGTTGCGCCATGTTTTTTCCCAAAGATCCCTTTTGGTGAGCGCAAAAAACGAAACGGGACTCAGCGTGTCCAGGCTGACATTCAAGGACCTTATACCCGCTTTGAGAAATAAATCCAGGTATTGATCTGCGAAAACGCCGTTGGTGGTAAGGGTTAGTTCGACCGGGTATTTGGAAAGGCGTTGGATTATCTCCCCGGCATCTTTCCGGGCCAGGGGTTCGCCACCGGTCAGCCGGATTTTACGCACGCCATTGTTGACAAAAATCCGGGCAAGCTGGTCAATCTCCTCCACCGACATGATTTGACTGAAAGGCATGCACTTGATCTTCTCCTCCGGCATGCAATATACGCAGCGCAGGTTGCAGGTATCTGTGAGGGATATCCGCAGGTAATCGTGTACTCGTTGGAAGCGATCTGTTAGCATATTGCTGGCAAAGTTCTGAACTTTTAGGGCTAGATGATTGGGAAAAGATAAAAATGGTGGAAACGGGTGTGTTTTAATACGTTAGCACAACGTGGGACAGCCGATTTCAGCAATTCCACTCATTCGCAAGAAAAAGTAGTAAGCGGTAAGGGTTCGGATATGGCAGACAAAAGGGCATGGAAAGGCCGCGCAAAGCGAAAGACAATTGCACAGGCAATCAATTTGCAACTGATTCAAGCCGTAGAAAAGAAAAGGCGAACCGGAACGCACCCATAGCTATTGGAATGGCTACCGTTGCCAAAGCAAGGTGTTCAGTTACGAAGGGCGGCTTTATGGAAATTAATGCAAAAACCGATCTTGCCCCCTTTGTTGCAGCATCCGAAAGGTACAGATTATCAACCGTTATTAGCCGATTTTACCCAATGAAGCCGTAGCCGATGCACTTATCAGGGAATTGCAAAAGAAGTGGACAAAAGATCACACAAGCGCCTTTGCCCTACACAAACGCCGGGTAGGATGGCCCGAAAGGGATTTGGCTTTTGACCCAAAACATAGATACAGATTTGCAATGACGTAGAGGGAGCAAGGCGTTTTCGGGGTTGCAAATTTCGGGCTACTGATTACATTTGCCCACCCGCTCACACCTTTACACGCCCACCCTATGCCGCTAAGTTGGAACGAAATCAAAGCCCGCGCCCTCGCTTTCTCCAAAGAATGGGAACACGAAAGCAGCGAAGATGCCGAGGCCAAAACCTTTTGGGGTGAATTTTTTGATGTCTTCGGTGTCAATCGCCGCCGGGTGGCCACGTTTGAAACCGCCGTGCGCAAAGCCGACAACAAACAAGGCTTTATTGATCTGCTTTGGAAAGGCGTTATCTTGGTGGAACACAAGTCGAGGGGCAAAGACCTGAACAAAGCCTTTCAGCAAGCCAAAGACTATTTCCCCGGCCTGAAAGAACACGAATTGCCCAAATTCATCCTCGTTTCTGACTTTGAGCAGTTCCGGCTTTTCGACCTCGACACGGGCGAAACACACGCTTTTGAGTTGCGAGAATTGGCCACACACGTCCACCTTTTCGGGTTTATTGCCGGGTATCAAAAACGCAGCTACAAAGACGAAGACCCGGTGAACATCCAAGCTGCCGAGCGCATGGGGCGGCTGCACGACAGTTTGGAAGCGGCGGGCTACACAGGCCACGCCGTGGAAGTGTATTTGGTGCGGGTGCTGTTCTGCCTGTTCTCAGA
>JBBQSW010000239.1:0-6279 GCA_038213575.1 Chitinophagales bacterium
AATAACCGGTTTTTCGCGACCAAAAGACCTCGGAGAGGTCTAACATTTGCGTGTTGGAGGGCATATTACAAACGTTAGACCTCTCCGAGGTCAAAAACACGCACAAATGGAACAATTTCTACAAACGTTAGACCTCTCCGAAGTCAGTTCTGAACTTCATGCGTCTGCCCTGGGGCGTGGCGGTAGCTTCCCACTATTCTTTCAACTGGGTGGAGTATCCCTTCCGGAGGGTGCAGCATTCTTTCGGGCGGGCAGTGGGAGGCTGCCCACGCATAATTGGCTACCTTTGCCCGAATGGACTCAAATCAATTGCTTCGCACCACCCTTTCCAACCTTGACATCCCGGTTTTAAATGAAATGCAGGAGCAGGCGTTTCACACCATTCCCGACGAAAAAGACACGGTACTGCTGGCCCCCACCGGCTCTGGAAAAACCCTGGCTTTCCTCTTGCCGATCTTACATCTGATAAAGGCAGATCAGCCGGGTGTACAATGCCTGATATTGTCACCCACCAGAGAATTGGCGATACAGATTGAACGGGTTTGGCAAAAAATGTCCACCGGTTTCAAAGTAAATACCTGTTACGGCGGCCACCCGATGCAAACGGAAATCAACAACCTGAGTCAGCCGCCTGCCTTGCTGATTGGCACACCAGGGCGCATAGTGGAACATATTAATCGAAAATCTTTCGACCCACAGACGGTCCGAATGCTCGTGCTGGATGAATTTGACAAGTCATTGGCTATGGGATTTCAGGAACAAATGACCGAAATACTCAAAGCACTCGGCGGCCTGGAAAAACGCATTCTTGCCTCCGCCACCGAAAAATTGCTCCTCCCGAGCTTTGTAGGAATTTCCAAACCCGTGATCCTTAATTACACCCGAGCCGACGAAAAATCCACGGATGGGCTAAGCATCAAAAGTGTGGTGTCAGCGACAGAAGACAGGTTTGAAGCACTGGTCCAATTGCTGTGCTACTTTGGCACTGAGCCCACGCTCATTTTTTGCAACCAGCGCGAAACCACCGAGATCACCCGGGCGCGGTTGGAGGAACGCGGCATCGCCAGCGCCTATTTTCACGGCGGCTTGGAGCAGGTGGAACGCGAATCTACTTTGGTGCAATTCCGCAATGGCAGCACCCTATTCTTGGTAGCCTCCGATTTAGCAGCCAGAGGTCTCGATATTCCGGAGGTGAAAAACGTAGTGCATTACGAACTTTCCATGACGCTCAACGAGTTCATCCACCGAAATGGGCGCACCGCAAGGATGCACGCACAAGGAACTTCTTATTTGATTTTGCCGCCCAACGGGGAAGTTCCGGCTTACCTGACCGAACGCCCTGAGGTAATTGAACTACCTGATAACCAGCCTCTTCCTTCTGATTCGCCTTGGGAGACACTTTACATCAGTGGTGGCAAAAAAGACAAACTCAGCAAAATGGACATCGTCGGTTTTCTCTCCAAAAAAGGAGGATTAAAACCCGATGACTTGGGTAAAATTGAAATGATGGATTATATGTCTTTTGTGGCTGTCAAAAAAGAAATAGTCAAGCATTTGCTAAAAGCCATTGCCAATGAAAAGATGAAAGGGAAGAAGTACAAGATTGCAGTAGCGAAGTAAAGTAGAATACTGGTTATCAAATTTTTACAAACTTTCGCACTGCATTTTGCCCATCCTTTCCAAGCGCCACGAGGAAGTACATTCCTGCTGGAAGACTCCCGGTTGGAATTCGCACCGATCCGTCTGATCCGACAGGATATTGGAAGAAATTAATCAACAAGCTTCCAGAAGCATCATAGATAAAAAAGTCTGGCTGCGTATTCATATCTGATTCATTGAGTCGAGCCACAAGTTCATCGTTGTGTATCGGGTTGGTCAGGATATTGAAGTTCAACCCTGCATGCACAGGCGCATCAAAACCTGTTGCATTTTTGCAGTTATTGATGGCTAAGAAACCATTTGCATCCGCTAACAAATCCATTAAGGGGGTTAAAAATCCAGGGGCTTCCTTCAGATAAGTATTTAGCCAAGGAAGCAACAAACTATGCGTCAAATCTTGTTGCGACGTTGCTGAAATAGGTGGATTGGAACAGCCTGAGAGCAGTTCGCCCAGATTGCAATTGGTATTTGCATTGGCAAACTGGCAGTGGCTTCCACCTTCCAAGTTGACGTAGATTTTGCAGGCGGTTGAGTCCAACGCTTCAAATATAAGGAGTGCCTGTTGCGCTGGTGGTGCAATACAATCGTACGAGCCTGCAAAAGTTAAGCTCGGAACAGATACATCCGATGCAACCGCGATCGCACTGGGATTCGTGTTTGCAGGCGCAAAAGTGGCTACACATTTAATTAGATCGGGATTGTACTGCTGGGCCAAAACAGAACAGCCTCCACCCATAGAATGCCCCATGACGCAATAGCGGGGTTGGATATGCCCAAAGAATCGGGATGCCGCATTCACTTTTTCTGCCTCCATCGCAGAACATAAAAACGCCAAGTCTTTGGCAAAGTCCGTGTGAATGGGCGAAAAAGTACCTTCCGTTCTCGGGAAACAAAGGATGAAGCCCTGTGGGACCAATGTTTCCCAAAAATTTTGATAGGCAGACCATACCATCACAAATCCATGCCCGAATTGAATGACTGGAAATTGTCCCGCCGCCAAAAGCACGTCATCGCCGGCCACATCGGCAGGATAATAAATATCTGTCAAAACAGCCCGGTTGTTGCGCGCAGGATCTGTAAAAGTAATGCTGGTGTGCCCGATTTGAAATTGTGCGGGTAGAATCGTTGAAAACGTCAAAAAGGATACAAATAGGAGCAGGCGAAACATGCTTGGAATAGTTGAAGGTGAAGTCGGAACGTAGCAAGAAAAATTTTGACAACAAGGTTTCTTCGGCACGACCAATCCAAAGAGTGCTTGCCGCCATTATAAAACGCTTTACTGCAAAGGTAGTTTATTGCTTTCCGCTTTTGATGCCGACCTTTGCGCCGATTATGTGTACCGTCACCTACCTCCCCAGGCCATCAGGCTTCATCCTCACCCACAACCGCGACGAAGCCTCAGCTCGCTCGTCGCAGACCATTGTCCACGAAAAAACACCCGGCGGCCAGACTTTGCTTTTCCCCCGCGACACCTTGGCGGGAGGCACTTGGATTGCCACTTCGCGCCAAGGGCGAACCGCCTGTTTGCTCAACGGCGCCTTTGTTCTGCACAAGCGCGCGTTGCCTTACAGGCGCAGCCGAGGATTGATTTTGCTCGATTTTTTTGACTGGAAAGATTCGGATGATTTTTTTCAACACTATAATTTTGAGAATATTGAGCCATTCACGTTTCTCTTTTTTAATTCGAGCCAACTTCCCGAAAGTTCAAAAATTTCGGGAAGTTCACAGGTAACCGAATTTCGCTGGGACGGACAACAACGCCACCTCAAAAACCTAGCCGCCGATCAGCCCCATTTCTGGTGCTCTGCCACGCTCTACCCTTCGGAAATGCAAATCCGCCGCGAGCAAGTTTTCAGGCAGTGGTTGACGAAGCATCCACCAATAACCCCCTCCTTCGCCGCTTCCTTTGTTAAAACTACGGCAGATAAAAAGGCTACGGCAAGTAACCAGTCACCAAGCACCCATCACCAGGCGCCAGTCTCCAGTCCCCGATCACTCATCAGCCTCCACCTCAAGGGCAGCATCGGCGATCCCGAGAACGATTTTGTGATGAACCGCGCGGGAAGGGTGCAGACAGTGAGCATCACCCAAGTAATCGTGCATGAAAAAAGCGCACGAATGCGGCACCTCGATTTGCTGGGCGGAAATCGAAGCGACCGGCGGCTAATCCGCAGCAAACGGGCGGTAACTGTTGTGAACAGGTAGCTTAGCTCCGCGCTTATTGTGTGCCGGACGTTAAATCTTTGCAAACTATCCAAAGAAAATTTTGATTGACGGGTACAAGCACCCTATTTTGCAGGCGAATTCAAACAACAGATTAATCACCCAACCAATTTTTATCGAGCCAATTCTTTACTAATTACCCCTTGCGACAGTCACAGAAGCGGCACTAATCTTAATCAATGCACATGAAACAATCCTTACTCTTATTTTTTTTCCTGCTTGCCGCCCTCGCGCTTCGAGCCCAAAATGCCTCCCGACCAGAACTCTCCGTTTTCCCCAACCCTACTACAGAAAACATCTCGGTTCAAGACAACGCTGATGCCATCGGGCAGATCATAGTCTTCAATCTGTTGGGCAAAAAAATAAAAGTGTTTGAAGCATCCAAAGGCGAGCTCTATTATGTGGGCGATCTTACCAAAGGTGTTTATCTGGTACAGTTGGTGGGCCGCAATAAACAGACCCTGAAAACGCAAAAAATCGAAAAGAGATAAAAAAATGGGGCCAATGTCCCTACCACGCCAGAGCTTCGGCGGGTAAAAAAAGTAAAGCGGCTCTTGGCGATACACCAAGGGCCGCTTTGCTTTTCGGGTTAAATTCACCCGGTGACTTTGGAGTCACCGGGCGAATTTAACCCGACCTCCACTTTATTTTGCCTACGCGGGTAACTTTTTCCCCATTTTTCTGTTTAAACTATAATTTTTAATCCAAAAAGTAATTTTCGCCCCGACAACTTGTCGGGGTTTACCAAAACAATGACCAAGAAAAAAAAGATTGGCGGCAAAAAACTGACCGCCCAACAACTCCAGATCGAAATCCTCAAATTTCTGCTCGGCCACCCCAAAAAAAGTTTCGCGCCGCGCCAAATCACCGACCACCTACATATTGAAAACAACCGTGACTCCACGGAACATGCCCTCCAACAATTGGTGCAGGCGGGTTCTGTGGCTGAATTTGCAGATAACAAATTCAGCATTGCGCTTGGACGATTGACGGTAGACGATGGAGAAGGAATCCCAGATACAGGACGAAAGTCCTCGGACAAATCTTTTAAAAAAGAGGAATCCTTCAAGACAAGCTCCTCCCAAGCCCAACATCCATCTGCCTCTGGCTCTTCCTTTGCCAACACTATTTCGGATAACCAGTCCAACGCCCATAGTCCCAAATCCCGCAAAACTGTTGAAGGCCGCGTAGATATGACGCGAACGGGTGCTGCCTATATCGTGTCTGAACTGATGGACACCGACGTGTATGTGCCGCCCAAGTATGTAAATGGCGCTTTGAACGGCGACACCGTTCGGGTACTGCTTTTTGCACCTTCGCCCTATCGAGGAGGCCGCAGAGGCCCACAACCCATTCGCAAACCCGAAGGCGAAGTATTAGAAGTGCTAAAACGTGCCAACGAATTTTTCATCGGCACGATTCGGCTCAATCGCAAATACGCCCTTTTCATTCCTGATAATCCCAATGTGCCCACCGATATTTTTGTGCCGATTGAGGCCATCAGCGATGCTAAGGATGGTGACAAAGTTGTGGTGAAAGTCACGGATTGGCAAGAAGGCAAGGGGCGGGTGCCTGTGGGGAAAGTGACCCAAACCCTGGGGAAAATTGGCGGTCATGAGCTGGAGATGAACAAAATCCTCATCAATGCAGGGTTCCAACTTTCCCATTCCGAAGAGGCGGAGCGCGAAGCGGCTAATATCCCTGACAGCATTTCTCCACAAGAAATTGAGCGCCGTCGCGATTTTCGCGACATCCTCACGTTCACCATTGACCCGGAAGATGCCAAAGATTTTGACGACGCCTTGAGCATCCGGGAATTAGAAAACGGAAATCTTGAAATCGGAGTCCATATTGCGGATGTGACGCATTACCTAAAGCCAGATTCTGCGCTCGACCGGGAGGCTTTTGAGCGCAGCACTTCCGTTTATCTGGTGGATCGTTGCAACCCAATGTTGCCCGAAAAACTTTCCAACAACCTTTGTTCGTTGGTGCCGGAACAAGACCGCCTGACTTTTTCAGCGGTGTTTGTTTTTGACAAAAAGGACAATATTGTGTCGCGCTGGTTTGGCAAAACGGTGATTCACAGCGCTAAACGTTTTGCTTACGAGGAGGCGCAAACTATCCTGGACAAGAAGCCTTCAGAGGAACTGCAAAATCATCCCCGCTTTGCAGAACTGGAATGGGCACTGAAAAACCTCCAACGCCTTGCCAGTAAAATGCGCAAGGAGCGCGAGAAAAATGGAGCCATCGGTTTTGAGACCGATGAGGTTCGTTTCCGACTGGCACTCGATGGTACGCCGCTGGAAGCTTATGTCAAAGAGCGCAAAGAGGCGCACTTGTTGATTGAGGACTTCATGTTGCTGGCCAACAAAGAGGTGGCCCTGTATATGCAACCAC
>JBBQSW010000240.1:0-6250 GCA_038213575.1 Chitinophagales bacterium
GCTGAGCACCCGGAAAATCAATAAAAGACGCCCGTCCACTGGGCAACCAGGCTGGATATCCAGAAGTGTACACGAACGTCGCCGTAATTTGCAGCGACTTGTCTTTCCCCCTTTTCTTCCATTTGTGGGCATCCCAGAGCGCTACAACGCTGAGGTTGTGCCGTGTGTCGTGACGGGGCGCAAAAAATGCGCCGTTGTCAATGCCCGGGAAATCGCCTCGTCTGACCCAGGCAAGCGTGTAACCGATCCAGCCAGTGAGCCGACCGTCCTTTTTTTCGATTTCCAATTCAAGCGGACTGTATGCGTAGCCTCGTCCGATGGCGAGTTCATTTTCAAGTTCATTGTTGCCAAAAAGTTCTGCGCCGTCTTTGAAATCCACCGAGTTTTGAAGCCATTTATACCAGGCCTCCCAGGTCACGAGTATTTGATCTCCAATGAGATAAGATGTACCGAGGGCGATTTGATCGCTTATTTCGGGTTTCACACCTTCGGTGCTCGGATACCAAATATCAGTCGGCAACGAAAGCCCGCTACTGGCCAACAAGTGCACATATTGGTTCATGCGGGCATAGGAGCCCTTGAGCGACAAGCGGTCATTGACCTCATAATTGGCGGCTACCCTAGGTTCAATGTTGGCATAAAAGGCAGGGTCATTTTGCCACATCGAAAGCCGTAGACCGTAATTCAGCTTCAAACGGTCGACAGCCCATTCGTCGGAGATGTAGGCACCATATTCCCAGCCATCATAATCTCGGCCTGCCTCGAATCGTATTCGACCATCATCGCTACCTGCTTTGAGTCGGGCAGTTATAAAGTCATGGTAAGTAATGTTGGCGCCGAAACGCACCGTATGGCTATTGTTCGGCTGCCAATAAAAATCTGCTTTGGTATTGGCATCTTTTACGTTGCTGCCAAGACTGAATGAAAATCCCTGCAACTCGTTTTGTATCTTGTAGCGGTAGTCTGAAAAAGTAAAGGTGGTATTGGAGAAGAGTTTGGGGCCAAAAACGTGGTTCCAGCGCGCCGACCCCGTGGCATTTCCCCAGTCAAAACGAAAGTCGAAAGTCGGGTCTTTGAACGTGAAAACATCGCGACCAAAATAACCGCTCAGGTATAACCGATCTTTGGGGGAGAGTGTGAAGTTGACCTTTGTGTTGAGGTCGTAGAAATAGTAGCGTGGTATTTTGTTGTAATCTTCCTTGCCTTCGTTTGCCTTGTTGATTTGTTCAGTGATAATATCGGCGTAGGTTCGCCGAGCACTGACGATGAAGGATGATTTGCCTTTCTGAATGGGGCCTTCCAGCGTCAATCGGCTGGAAATGATGCCGATGCCGCCCGTCCCGCTCAGTTTTTTGTTGTTTCCTTCCTTCATACGCACATCAATCACAGACGATAAACGTCCGCCATATTGCGCAGGAAAACCACCTTTGTACACCTTCAAATCCTTCACCGCATCGGAGTTGAAGGTGCTGAAAAAGCCGAACAAGTGGCTGGCGTTGTACACCACCGCCTCGTCGAGCACGATAAGGTTTTGGTCGTTATTGCCGCCGCGAACAAAAAGCCCGGTAGTACCTTCTGAGCCAGGGGTGATGCCTGGCTTTAGTTGCAAAATTTTGATGATGTCGGTCTCTCCAAAGAGCGCGGGTAGGGCCTTTACCTCACGCGTCGAGATGATAGAAGTAGACATTTCAGTGCTTTTGCGTTTTTCGTCCAGACCATTGGCTTCAATCACTACTTCTTCGAGCAGGGAGCCAATGGGCATGAGTTCTATGTCCAATTTGACAGATCCACGCGGCAGCACTTTCTGTGTCTGCGTCTGGTAGCCTATGTAGGCAAAGCGCAGTACCACCGAATCTTTTCCCTCCGGGATGGAGAGGGAGTAAAAGCCATATTCATTGCTTGCGTTGCCCTTGCCAAGTCCGGGGGCTTGTACCGTTGCACCGATGAGCGTTTCGCCGTTTTGTCGGTCGCGTAGTAATCCGCTGACCGTGGAGGTTTGCGTAGTACCTAGCATCGGGAAAAATAAAAGGAAAGAGAGCAGGGAGGAGTAGTTCATGCGATAGATAATAGGATGGCCTCGAAAACAGGCAGTTTGGAACTTTGTTCTGCAAAGGGCGTGAAAGTCACCACCTTTTAGAATTTGATTCGACCAAAGGCATGCGCACCTCGTTTTTTTGACGGAAATGCACGACGAGTTTAGTCTGTAATTTTAGTTTTGTTCTGTGGAGGGCAAAACGAGCGAGGCAAAACCAAATTTTACAAGGGTGGGTGGATTTCAACCAAAGGTGGGAATGGCTCAACGAGCGGGTAATTACAGGGTCGAATAAACATTTTTTAAAAATATTTGCTAAACAATTTGTTTTTTAAAAACAACTTGTTTATTTTTGTGCCATCTTTGTAGGAACACAAGTGTAACAAACTAAACAGTTTATGGCACAACTTGAAGTTTTTGAAAGCAAAAAAGGCACAAAAGTCGTAGCAGCTTCGAACCTCCACACCACCCTAAAACTCCCTGTGCGGCAGTATGGCGGTCAGATCCGCCGTTGGCTGCGCGATGTTTATGAATTCGGTGACGGAATCCGTCGCCCGCAACCATACCGTGATTTTGCCAAGCGTCCTCGTCCAGGTGAGCCGCTGGAAGATTTTTATCTCACGCTTGAGCTGGCTAAACTCATTGCTTTGCGCACCAATAGCAAGGATAAACTCAAATATGCCCGTCTGCTGGACGTGTTTGCGCACAATGGGCAGATGAATCTTTTTGTGTAGTTCGAAATTCATTTCGCGATATACCCTGTGTACATTTTTACGCTGCGGCAACAACATTCAGCCCAAAAATAGTTCACCAATAACTTAGAACAATGCGCATACCGACGCATACCCGTGGTCAAACTCCCATCAAGTCTTTCAGCATCCCAACCTTATCCAAAACAATGCGCCCCGACTCCTCCTGGCGTACAGTTCCGCATTCCACGCTGGGATCATGTTCAAAAAAGAGCACATGGTTTTCGCGCACGGCCTCATTGAGCATGGCCGCTTTTTCTTCCAAAGTGATCAAGGGGCGCACGTCATAAGCCATTATATAAGGCATCCCAATGTGCCAGCGCGAAGGCATTGCGTCGGCGCAATAGAGTAGTTTTAGCCCGTTGGGAGTTTCCAGTAGCGGAGCCATCAAGGCTTCTGTGTGGCCATTGAAAAATCGGATGCGGAAGCCAGGGCAAAATTCCATATCCTGGTTGGTTTCAAGGAACCTGAGCCTGCCGGCCTCCTGAATGGGCACAAAATTTTCCTTTAAAAAGGAGGCGCGTTCCCGCTCGTTGGGATTCATCGCCCAATCAAAATGACGACGATTGGTCCAATAATCTGCCTTGGGGAAGGCCAGTTCAACTTGGCCGGAATCCTCGTTTTTCCAAAGTGCGCCGCCACAGTGATCAAAGTGGAAATGGGTCAGGAAAACATCCGTGACATCCTCCCGATTCAAACCGGCCTCTGCAAGCGAACCAAAGAGCGTTTGTTCGCCGTGCGGAGCGAAATGGCTGCGGAACTTCTCATCTTGTTTGTTCCCCATCCCAGTATCTATCACAATGTTCCGGCCATCGGCAGTTTGTACCAAAAGTGGGCGCATGGCCCAAGTACACATGTTTTGCTCGTCGGGTGGATTGAGTTTTTCCCATAGACGACGCGGCACGATGCCGAACATGGCACCCCCGTCAAGTTTGAAATTGCCAGCGTGTAAAGCGGTTATTTTCATAGGTTAGTGATTGGTGGATTGGTGATTGGTGGATTGGTGATTGTGTGTGCCTGCGCACTATGTTCGACTTCGGCACCGAGATCCGACGGCTCATTTACACCACTAACCCCATTGAAGGACTGAACCTCCAATTGAGGAAAATCACCAATAAAAAAGGAGCGTTCACCTCCGAGGATGCCCTCAAAAAACTCATCTTTGTCGCTATTAGATAATATCACAGAAGACTGGAGTAAGTCCATCATAGCTTGGAACAATATTTATTTGCAACTCAACATTCATTTTACAACCAGAATTGATCACCAAAAAAGAGATTGATTTCTGCTGACACAGTTTTCTGAACACTCTCTGCTGAGCATCTTCCCACCCAATGTTAAACCAATCCACCAGTCACCAGTCCACCAATCACCAATCCACCAGTCACCAATCACCGATGCAGCTGATACCCATTTTCGCCCGCAAGATAGGTCAGAAACCGATTTAGGCCAAGCCATTTTGCATCGTCGAGTTCGTAGCTGATGTTTTCTCGAAAATACGTTTCTATGTCAAAGTTTGGGATAGCCGGGAGGATTTTGAGGAGTTCGGGTAAATGTTCGAGCCCAAGGCGCAGCGCGGCATTGAAACGGTCTGCAATTTCAGGATGAAGTGGTTTTGTGCTGACCCAGGCAGCAAAAACAAAGGGCAAACCCGTCCAAGTCGTCCAAGCTTCGCCGAGATCATAAGTGTAGTTAAACTGTTGATCGCGGCCGATGGCGCGATCGCCAATGATAAGCCCTGCTGTATTGCCAATGATTTGATTTTCAAAGCCTTCGGTGGCTGGGATAAACTCAGGACTGATTTTCCAATATTTCTCGCAAAGGATTTGCACCAGTGCAACGGAGGTTCGCGAATGGAAATCGAGGTAGATCTTTTTGATTTCATAGAGCGGTACCTGAGAAAAAACACAAACTGTCTTTACGGCTCCCGTTGCGCCAATACAATAGTTGGAAACCAGATAAGCTTTCGGCAATTGCGGGATAATAGCCACGGGTGTTAGGGCGATTTCGGCTTCTCCGGACAAGAGTTTTTGGGCACAGACAGCGGGAATGTCGAGACTCAAATCAATCATCTCCGCCAAATCACTGCGATAAAGGCCATAAATAAACGGCTTGGTGTTCAGGTAGCTTACAGCGGTTAGGCGCATAAATTCAAATGGCTTGTGTCATTTTCCAATTCAAAATGCCAGCTTCCGTCCGGCTGTAAATGCGCCACATAAAGCCCCGTATTGGAGTGTTCCATATCTTCCATAGCAGTGGGAGGCAAACCTTTGAGACAGGTAATGAGGCATCGAATGGCACGGCCGTGGGTTGCGACCAGGATACGTCGTTCGGGGCGGGTTTTAACCCATTCCAAAAACCTTTGAATCCGTTCCAGTAACTGGTTTGCCGATTCGCCCGCTTCAATGGAAGCGTCGAGATCACCGGCCTTCCAAGCTGCGAGCATGGAATAGTATCGCTCATTTTGATCGGGTGACTGCACCAGACCTTCATGGATACCCCATGAAATTTCGTTGATGTCGGCAGTCTGTTCCCAGGGAATATTTTTTTCCAAAAAACCTTGTACCGTCTGGTGGGTACGGCGCAATTTTGAAGTGATGACCAAATCAAAATCAACGTGTTGGTGCGCTTCATAGAATGCTTTGGCTTGGGTATAGCCCATCTCATTGAGTTCGGCATCAATGCCGCTGCCCTGCACAATATTGAGGCGGTTGAGTTCTGTTTGTCCGTGTCGGAGGATGTATAAAGTCAAAATAGTTGTGGATTTGGTTATTTGAGGATTATTCAATTTTGTACTACGGGCAATTCAAAATAGCCCCGAAACTCCTTGTCTTCAGCAAATTCCACATCCGTAAAATCCTGAATCTCATTATACAAGGTGTCGCGCTCAATTGGGCGGCGACCCACCCGACGAATCATATCCACCAGTTGTTGGGTGGTGAGGGCAGGGTGTTGTTCTTCAGAACCTGCCATGGAGTATATTTTCGTGGTATCGTCAATCGTTCCGTCGAGATCGTCTACGCCAAATGCAAGTGAGAGTTGAGCGGTGGTACGCCCGATCATCGGCCAATAGGTTTTGATATGGTCAAAGTTGTCGAGATAAATGCGGCTGATGGCGTAGTTGCGCAGGTCTTCATTGGCTGTGCTTTCTGTAATATGGCTCATCTGGTTGTCCTGATTGCGAAATTTTAATGGGATAAACGTCTGGAAACCACCTGTTTTGTCTTGTAATTGGCGTAGGCGTTCCATGTGATCTACACGGTGTTCCCAGCGTTCGATGTGACCGTAGAGCATCGTGGCATTGGAACGCATCCCCAGTTCGTGCCAGATCTCGTGGATACGCAGCCATTGATCTCCCTCGCATTTGTCTGCAGCAATTTGTTCCCGAATTTCAGGATGGAAAATCTCCGCACCGCCCCCTGGAAGACTGTCACAGCCGGCTTCCTTTATCAAGCGCATCCCTTCTTCG
>JBBQSW010000241.1:0-6234 GCA_038213575.1 Chitinophagales bacterium
CACTTACGATGGAATCGCAAGATTTCCAGTAGGGGTTTGGCGGGAAAAGTATCAGGTTATAATTGCCTGTGTCCACCTCTACCTTAAAATCTCCAAGGGCATTTGCTACGGTGAAAAGTGTATCATAAGGGCTTTCAACCCTTACTACCCAGCTATTTAAACCGGGTTCACCCAAATCTTTTTGGCAATTCGAGTTAAAATCGCGGAAAATATTGGCTTGGATGTAACTAGTCAGCACCGTACAGTCCTCATCTGCTTTCACCAGGTAGGCATAAGATTCGCCAAAGCCTCCCACAAATTGCTCCGTAGAGCCGGCAATCACCGCCCCACCTCTTACAGGTACCAAATCAAAGCCCACATCCAAACCGCCGCGCCCCACAACGGATTCGCAAATGATCTCAGCGTTTTCGTCCAATTTGAGCAGCACAAGGTCGTCCAGTACAATATTGGTTCTAAATCCAGAGACAAAATACTTCCCATTGGAAGCTTTAAGGGCGTAAAAATCGTTGTTCGGAAAAAGTTTTTGCCATAGGGGGATAGGGTTCCCATTGCCTTCAACTTTTAAAAGAAAACCTGCGCCTTCCAATTCAGCATTCGTGCCCCCTGCTAAAATAAGTGAGCCGTCTGCATTGACCACCATTGCACGGGTTTCATCATCGCGCATATTGCCCAATGAACCCGTGAGTGTATAAGTGGTACTCCAAATCTGGGCGCCAAATTCATTGATCTTAAGCGCAAGGATATCCTTGTCCTCACTCAATGTAGGTTCAGATTCACCTGCTATAATTAAATCGCCATTTGGGATGGCCTCTATTGAATGTCCTCTTCTGCGGTATTCCTGTTGCCCATAAGTATTGAGCCACAGCATGTTGCCCTCAGAGTCTGTTTTGAGCGCGAAGATATTTTCTTTATTACCAGAATAACTTTGAAATCCTGAAAGCACCAGGCTGCCATCCGAAAGTTCGATTAAAGCATGCGCCTCATCATCAAGATTCCCACCAAAAGTTTTATCCCAGAGTTTGTTGCCAAAAGCATCGGTTTTGAGCAAGTAGATATCACGCCGGGCTGGACCATTGGCATCCGCGTCTACATACCCAGCGATCGCGTAACCCGTATCCTTGGTAACCACTACCGCAAAAGCTTCCGCAGTAGACGCTGGGCCAGCACCTGCTATTTGCTTGCTCCACTGTTGCTTGCCATTCGCATCTGTTTTTATCAGGAAAATTCGGCTGTTGCCATTGTAATAGCCCGCCATAATGTAGCCACCATCGGGGGTGGGCGCGAGGCTACGCGCGGCATCCTGTCCGCTGCCGCCATAAATACGTTCCCACCCCTGGCTGTTTGCTTGGGCAGCACACAGCAGCAGTAAGGTAATGATATACAGGTACTTTTGCATGATGGAAAGGATTACTGGTCGGAGGAAATTTCTTTCGACAGTACAAAAGTGCAGGGAAGTGCTGGGGGCACTAAAGACAAAATTTCGCATTTGTTGAAAATTTATTCGGATTGCTTTACCTTGCAATCTAATTTTTAGCATTTAATCTTTGATTTAGCGTGCAATAATACGCCATTATTTTGATTATTTGTCGTTTAAACTCGTTCTTCCTGCCATAAGCACCACAACAACAACCTGCACTAAATCCTATTTTGTTGAACAGATAACTTGAAAAAAGCATGCAAAAAAGCGTTTTGACCGAGATTGTCCGCTCCCTTGAAAAAAAGGAGATTCGGGAGTTGAACAAGTGGCTTCAATCTCCTGCCCACAACCAACGGCAGGATGTGATCAAGTTGTTTGATTTTTTGGTAAAAAATCTGCCCAATGGCGACGAAGCGGCAGAAAAGGCCAAAGCCTGGAAAGCCGTCTTCCCTTCGCAGCCTTATGACGATGCCTATATGCGGCAGGTGATGTACTTCTTGTTGAAAGCAATCGAAGAGTATTTGGTGTTTGCAGAGATGTTAAGTGATGAGGTTCAATACCAAATTTCGCTGACTCGTATTTATCGAAAAAGAAAACTTGAAAAGGCTTACAAACAGGCTTTTCGAATTGGGTCTGACGGGTTGAAGAATCAACCTCTGCGCAATACATATTATTTGTTAAATAAATATTTTTTGGAAGAAGTGGAATACGAGCGACTGATTGGAGTTAGCCAAAACACATCTGTTAACCTACAGGAAATGTCTGACGCAGCTGAAAAATGGTTTATTGCTGAAAAAATCCGTATCGGTTGTGCAATGTTTGCTCACCATACAGTTTATCAAAAAGCAACTTACAATGAAGGACTTTTAAACAACATGATGGAGTATTCTAAAAGCAATGAGCTTTTAGAAGAACCTGCTATTGCAGCATATTATCATGTTTATATGGCCAACAAGTACTTTGACCAAGAACAATATTTTGATCAACTTGAAGAAATGATACATCACCAAATGTCAAAATTTGATCATTCTGAGGTGCGAACTCTTTATCAAGCGGCTCTTAACTATTGTGTAGGCAAAGTTAATCGTGGCCGACTGGATTTCGTGAGGCGTTTATTTGAACTCTACAAAAATGGATTGGAATCCAAATATTTATTGGAGAACGGACAAGTTTCTCGCTATACTTTTCTGAACACAGTAGGTAGCGCGTTAAAAGCCTCGGAATATGACTGGGCAGAACATTTCATTAACCAATTTCAACAGTTTTTAGATGAAAAACATCGGCTCGGTGCCGTCAACTTTAGTCTTTCTCGTCTTTACTTTGAAAAGGGCGACTATAACAAGGCGCAGCAGTTTTTGACCCATTTTGAGTACGATGATATGCTGCAAAATATCGTAGCTAAAACCATGCTGCTCAAAATTTACTATGAACGTGATGATTTGGATGCTTTCGAATCGCTCTTGGAAAGCATGCGTACCTACTTACAACGGAAAGAAGCACTCGACCCTAGTCGAAAAACGGCTTACAAGAACATGATTAGTGCAATGAAAAAACTGCTACACCTCAACATTTTCTCTAAAGCACAGAAAGAGACCTTCCGTGAAATGGTGCAAAAAACAAACCCGCTTATGGAGCGGGAATGGCTTTTGGAACAATTGGACCGAAAGTGAACGCACTCACATCTCTGCCCACATCCGAATCAGGTTGCTGTAAACCTGTAGCAAAAGCAAATTTTCTTCCCCTTGCGGATTTTGTTTTTCCAAGACGGCCTGTGCTGTTTTGAGATGGAAAAGTATCTCGCGCTGCTGGGCATTCCGCACAGCACATTGCATCCAGGTTACTGCTGCGAGCCGGACGCCTGAGGTCACAGGCAACACACCGTGTACCTGGGTGGTGGGGTAAATGATCGCATCCCCGGGATTCAATTTGTACCGTTGTTCGCCTGCCTGAGTTATAATTGCCAGTTCACCACCTTCGTAACTGCTTGGTTCTGAAAGGAAAATCGTCATAGCAACGTCTGTGCGGATCACTCCAATTTGTGGGTCGCCCATAATGGGACTGTCCACATGCATTCCGTAGTGCATGCCCGGTTCGTATTTGCTGATGATGGGCGGCAATATCCGGGTGGGCAACAAAGCAGCTTGGATGAGCGGACTTTGCAAGATGGCATTCATCACGATGGCGTCCGTCTGTTGTTTTTCTAGACTGCCCGTTTTGGGCAATTGGAGGTTGCGCTTCACAGATTTTGCGGCATCCGTAGCGGTGGCCGTGCCATCTTCAAACTGAGCGGACGAAAGCACCCGGTGAATCATGTCCAGCTCCATGGGTTTGAGCAACCCTGGAACGGTAAGGTATGCGGAAGGTAGAGTCATAAAACTACGCTTTTTTGCACCGAATGCCCACCTCGCGCTCAAAACGCATGGCCACCGATTCTTTCAGGTTCTGGTTCGGCATACAGTAGAAATTCTCCAGGATGTCTGCGTGTTGCTCACCGATACCCTCCAAATTGGAAAGCAAGTTGTAGTTGCAATATAATGTGTGCAAATTGGTCAGCTCCTCCAAAGGTTTTAGCGAATCAATCTGGTTCACATTGCAGTAAATTTCCTTCAATTGGGTCAATCCTTCCAAGCCTTCAAGCGAAGTTATCTGGTTGTTGTGAATAAAGAAGGAGCGCAAATCTTTAAAGGCGGCTGCTTCGCGGACCTGGCTTAGTTTGTGATGGATCACCACCGCCAGTTCCATGTTTGGAAGCCCAACAAGACCAGACAGGTCTTCCAGTTCAAAAGACATGTTCGGGTAGGGTGCAGTCGGTCCGGCAAAACGATGATTGGGAGAGGTGTACACGGTCATCAGCATTTCTTCTCCGAGCGGCTCAGTGCTGCTGCGGCGCAAGGCTAGTTCGTTAAAGGCTTGTTTCCAGCTTTCACTGAGGCCATCCCACCAAGCGTTGGCCTGCGAAACCTGATCTTTGGTAAGTTGGGGAGATGTAGGGGATTCCATAGTATCGTAAGAGAATTGGTGCAATTCGTGACAAAAAAAAGGTCAGCGAACCGCTCCCAATAGAGAAGCCCGCTGACCTATTGTGCTCGTTTATTAGTTGCGCGAAGGAAACATTCCGTAAATGCAAATCACATAATTCAAACCCAGGTAAGGCTGTTGAATGCTTACCGGAGCATTGGCGCCCGTTATTCCGGTAGGTTGTTCGCTCACGCCACCAAGGGACCCATTTGCGCCCGCGACGTAGATGTCCACCCCGGCAAGTATGTTGTTTGGCCCTTCGTCCGTATTGGGCGCAGCGGTAGTGGCACCCAGTGTTGCTGTGGTAGGGTGTGTGTGCGCGGCCAGGTTTGAGACGGTCAGGGTCACGTTTGGCGCGCCCGCCTTTTGGCCCAGCACGAAGTTGGAGCGCCCAGCGCCCTGCCCCGAACCGATGGCCGCGCGGCCCTGAAAATCAGGCAGCCCGAAGGTTGTCCTGCCATCGCCCCCGTAAGTGGTGCCGAGTAGGGAAAAGAGCGCTTGATTTTGATTTATGGGTAAAACTTGCCCGTTGCAGTGCGCCCAGTTTTTAGGCGCAAAATCTGCTGCAAAAAGCATGATGGTTGCCATTGTACCTTCCATATCTGTAGCTAGTTTTTTTGATGAAAGAAATGCGTTTGTACTAAATACTTAGCTGCGTGCCGGGAAAACACCGAACTGGCAGATTACAAAAGAGATGCACTCGTAGGGCTGCAGGATACTGAAGGGCTGCGATCCGCCTTGAGGCGCCACAGCAGCGCTGAAGCTGCCATAGTTGACCGCAGGCGCGGTGCCTGGGGTGGCATAAGTGTCTACGATGGGCGTGGCCAGGATATTACCGTTTGGCTCTTTGCCCGAGGCAGCGCTGGTGCTGAGCGGTATGGTGACGGCGCCTGCTGTGTGCGTATGGGCAGCCATTTGGGCCACGCTCATAGTAGCCGTTTCTGCATTGGACGATTGCCCCAAGCTGTATAGACAAAGGCCCGGGCCTTGGCCGGCGCCCACGGCTACCCGCCCTTGCAGGTCTGGCAGGCCGAACGTAACCCGACCGTCTCCGCCATAAGTGGTGCCAAGTATGGAAAAAAGGGCTGTGTTAGAAGCGATGCTTATGAGTTGCCCGGCGCAGTCTGCCCAGTTTTTGGGCGTGAAGTTGCCCGCAAACATCATGATGGTTCCTATTGTACCTTCCATATTGAGGATGAATTTTTGAAAATGAATGTTTTAGATAGAGGAAAAAGCGGCAGGCTTAATTCCTTGAAGGGTAGATACCTTCTACGCAAATAACATAGTTGAGGGATTGATAGGACTGCACGATATCTATCGGCTGGGAGTTGCCCTGTGGCACAACGGCGACATTGGCGCCGCCCAGGTTCGTTCCGGTGCTGCCGCTTGTCGGCAGGTAAATTGCTGCGCTGGTGGCCGCCAATACGTTCGCCGGGTTTTTACTTCCATTGGCGTTGGCCGAGGTGGTGCCCACACTCGCGGACATGGTGTGCGAGTGGGCAGGCAATTGAGATTGGTTCAAGGTCACGGATTCTGCGCCCGATACTTCGCCCAAGGCCAGCGGGCTGAGGCCGGCGCCATTTCCGACGCCCACCGGGATACGGCTGCGCAGGTCGGGCAAAGCGAAAGTGGTTTGTCCGTCGCCACCGTAAGTGGTGCCGATCAAGGAAAAGAGCGCTACGTACTGTTCGATAGGGAGTATCTGACCGCTACAGAACATCCAGGCTTGAGGGGCAAAATTCCCCGCAAACATCATAATGGTCGCCATGGTACCTTCCATAATAAAAAGGATTGTTTTA
>JBBQSW010000242.1:0-6229 GCA_038213575.1 Chitinophagales bacterium
CTAATGTTCAGATAACCAATGTGTTTGGCAAACATTGGTCGGCCAATAACGGGGTGGAGGTTTACCATGATTTGGTGAATAGCACCCGAAGCGATCGTGACCAAAACACAGGTTTGGCAACTTCTAAACGCGGATTGTATCCTGATGATGCAACCATGCTGAGCATCGCCGCCTATTCGTTGCACGAATTGGATTGGAGGCATTGGAATTTTACCGCAGGGGCTCGATGGAACACCTTTGTCATCAACGTGAAGGACGAGGCCATCGGTTCGGCCAAATTAAAGCCATCGGCTTTGGTGGGCAATTTGGCGATTTTGTACAAATTGAATCGGAACTCCAACTTGTTTGCCTCCGTCAATACAGGTTTTCGCACACCCAACATAGATGATCTAGGCACTTTGGGTATGGTGGATTTTCGTTTTGAAACCCCGAATTACGACCTGCAGCCAGAACGTTCCACCAACTTCCAAATTGGTTATAAATTACAGACCAACAAGTTACAAGGGGAACTGTACCTCTATCGCAACGGATTGCGCAACCTTATTACCCGAATCAAACAAGATACCCAAACGATACAGGGTTATCCACTCTATCAAAAGGAAAATAGCGAGAAAGGCTACATACAGGGCATAGAAACATCTTGGGCTTATGCTTTTGCGCGAAATTGGTCAGCACAGGGCACGCTCACCTATACTTATGGCCAAAATGTGACGGCCAATGAGCCCATGCGGCGTATCCCTCCTGTTTTTGGTCGGCTTGCCTTGAATTTCAACCAGGGGAATTGGTCCTTCGATGCAGAAGTGTTTATCGCAGACAAACAAGCCCGGCTTGCCAAAGGCGACACAGAAGACAATCGGATCCCTGAAGGTGGCACTCCCGGATGGACGGTCTTGAACCTGCACGCGGGTTATACATGGCAATTTATAAACTTTCGGATTTCAGCACTCAACCTATTGAATGAGGATTACCGGACGCACGGTTCGGGCGTGAACGGTTATGGCCGTTCTTTGTTTGCTACGGTAGGACTTACGTTTTGAAGCCGTATTTGGCCGTGGTAAATACTTTTCAAATTATGCCAAATGTTAAGTTTATGAAATCTATGTAAACTTAACATTAATTCTAAGTTAATTTATAGAATTTTGCATCCTGATTAATAACAAATTACAATTCAGGGTTCACATGAAAGACAAGATCCAGAACACAAAAAAACAAGCGCCGGCTAAAACGCCTGCATCCAATGCTTTATCCGCACAGGTAACTGCCAAAGAAAAGAGTGTTGAAAAAGCCTGGGCGGCCTACCAAGAAAAGGATGCCGCGTTTGAGCAAGCGCTGAGGCAACATGCTGATAAAACTGCACTCAAAAGCTTGTTGGCAGCGGCTAAAATTGCCAAGCTGACCTATAAAATCAAGAAGATTGAACACAAACTGGCGAAGGCCAACTGGAAGGCTTCCTCGAAAACAGAAAAAAAATCTGATCCGGTTACTAAAAAAGATACCGTAAAAATCAAGTCTGAAAAACCTGCACACAAAGTCTCCAAAGCTTCCGCTATTTCTTCCCAATAAATAAGAAGTAACTCCACAATCCCCCGTAAGCTTGGTCAACCTCTAACAGAACAGGCGTAAAGCGTTTTTGTAGGACTGGAAGCAGGTGATTGTCCATGCGAACATGGTTGTATCCCATCCAGCGGTGAAAAAACTTAAACGGTGAGTCGTGAAAATCAACCACTGCGATGAGGCCGCCTTCATCGAGGTCATCGTAGGCGCGTTGCAGGGCCTCCTCCCAGCCGGGGTTAATCATGGTGAGGCAATAAGAAAACAGCACCACGTCAGGCTTGGCAGGCAATTTCCAATCACCTGGGGCATAAGGCTTTTCTAGAAAAAGCACTCTACGAGAATGCCTTTGCAGCCTTTTGGAAGCAACTTTCAACATTTCGGGTGAGATGTCCACGCCAATCATTTGGAGCAAGGGATGATATTTGGCGAGATTGGACAAATTGTGCCCGGTGCCGCAGCCCACTTCCAGGACCGTTTTGTCGCTCATCATCGAAAGTTTCAACGCATGGATAATACGCCTGCGGCCAAACAAAAACGACCAGCGCGTGGCTTGATAGATTTTTGCGTGCAGTTGGTAATAGCTGCGTACGGTCTTGACCTGCGTGTTTTCGGCTTCTGGGTTCAACTTGGCGGTTTCCATGTTTTGTGTTAGTTTACGGATCCTAATAGAACACTGGCGTACGTTCCAACCCGATCATTTTGAAGGGTTGCATCTGCCCTGGGCACATCAAATTTCACTTTTTGGTAGACAAAATCGGGGATAAAGTCCACCTTCATGGCAGCAGAGCGCATCAGGATATTAGCACCTGGTGCGCTATTCTGTAATATCAGCCTCCATTCTTCGCTCAAAGCCGGACGATTATGTGCTGCCATCCAATCCTGGTGATCAAGAAGCACAAAATGGGTGTATTGGCCGGGATTCTTTTGCAAAAATTGGCTTAAGGTGGCTGTATGGGTTTTCACGCGGTCTACCCGGCTTTTCAAGGTGCTAAAATTTTCTTTGCGCAGGTAATTCGGGCAACAATCTTCCGAATAAGCCCCCAAAAGATATACTTTCCAAAAATAGTTATCTGTCACGCTCATTTCTGTGAACACCCGTCGAAAGCATTGCTTTAAGTACCCTGCCATGCCGTCTTTGTAAGTCATTTTGGCAAGATTTTGTTGCGCCACGGGTACACCCAGCATGCTCTGAAAAACGTGTCGGTTGAACAGCCACCCTGTAAAAGAGTTGATCAAACGTGGCTCCAACTGGTCATACAGTTCACGTTGAGCGCTCAGGTTATCACACTCAAAAAGGCGATAGATTAGTTGCCGGGTTTTAGGGTTGGTTTCCAATACTTTTTTCACCAAAAATGCCGCCGACCCCGCACTTCCATACCAGTAAAAACTTTTACGCAAGCCTTTACCGCAGAAAAAATGCAGGTTGTCTCCCCAGAAATGCTGGGGGTAATCGTCCAGATTAGGTCCTAAAACGTCCTGAAAAATTTCATCCGCCGCTTGGTGCTTTCCTTTTCCAAAAAAGTCAAACAAGGTTTGGTGATCGCTGTGCTGGAACAAGGCGGATTTGAGTTCGAGCAACGCATTCTGGCGCGGGTTCATGTCCACACAATCAACAGACATCGGGCTGTCCAACAGGTAATCCAATGCATTACAGCCAGCAGAAGTAAGCATGACAACGCGGCTATCGGTGCTGATGTTCAACAGGTTGCGATCACAACGCGGGTCTTCCCAGCAGGTGTTGTACACCAGATTGCCCGTGTGGATTTTAGTAAAAATCTTGTTTTTTATTTTTCCAATCATTGTTTTATGATTTACTGTAACTCAGGGCTGGAACGGCACTTTCTAATTCAGCACTTTGTACGAGATGTTTCGCCCAACGGTCAATATCGTCGTAGCTGTGTTCGATAAACTGTTCTGTTATGGCCCGCAAACGCTGAATATTTTCGGGTGTAGCGTTGTCCATCGCGCCAATTTGAGCATCGGGCATATCGGGATCCAAACGGAGATAATTGTCTTTAACCTTGAGGTTGCAAAACACATTTTTGACAATGTGGTGCGTAGTCTCCGCTACCCCACCCATCATGATTTGGATTAGGTCGGGGATATTGAGCAAGGCAATCCTTTTCTGAAAAGAGCGCAAACGGAAAGAGAGTTTCACTTTGCCAGTACCCAACGAAAGCAGCCGCATGTTGATGGGGGTGTAGCCTTCATCCGTTTTCCCGACCTCTGCGATGGCACAAAGGGTCGGGTTGTTGGCAAAAACCCCACCGTCCACACAGGAATGTTGCACTTCGGAAGCTGAAAAAATAGTAGCCGGCGCGAAATAACTCGGGGCGGCAGAAGTGGCGCGGCAAACGTCCCGAGCGAAAAAATCCCGTGCAGGATCAACGCCGCCCTCATGGTCATGACTGCAAAAAAAGTAGGTGGCCGCCAGCTCGAGGTTGTAGGTTGGGATCAGGCAAGGTTTGAGCAATTCGCTCAATTTGGTATTGCCGAGATAGCGTTTGAGCAAACCCTCCAATTCGCCGACTTCGTAACGATCAGCGGCAAAACCTACACTCCCCAACTTTCTGCGTAGCCAGGTGGATTTGAAAATGCTCGGGCCTTTTTCGCTGTAAAATTTAACAATGTCAGCCGTTGAGTAGCGGGGGCGCCCCGGTTTGTCTTCATCGGGGGCGAGCAACAACGCGGTTATAATTCCCCCGGTGCTGGTGCCTGCAAAAAAATCAAAATAGTCCACCACGCGCGCTTCCGGGTTGTTGGAATAACGTTGAATTTTTTGCTCCAATGCATTCAGAATCATGGCTGGTACAATGCCCAAAATCCCGCCGCCGTCAATGGTGAGTACTCTTATCATAATTGTTTAATTGGCTTCGTAGTTGTAAGGAATTTGCCCATCATCCGGCCAACGCGGCAGGATGATATAAAAACCATGATCCGACAATGCTGGCAAACTCAAGAAAAACAACCAATTATCCTGCACTTTTTCCCCATTTACCGGATCATTGTCAGACAATTCAATGGGTAAAAATTCAATTGAACCCGTTTTCAGAAACTCCTTAATCCGGTGTTGGATAGCCGCCCGGTAGTCCTCCAAGGTGTCGTAATTCTCTGGGCTGATCTCCTCTTTAAGCACTTCCTTCGCGATATTGAAAACCGACCAAGGCCGAATATAATCGTTCAAAACCGTGTTCAATGCCTGCCTTAAAAGGCCGGGGAAATGCCGCCATTCGGGGCCGAATTGAAGCCGTTGCGCTTCGTATTCTGATTCCGGGTCATGTTCCGCATTTACTACCCACTTTAAACCTTCGAGATTAAATTCTTCCGTAATAACTTTTTGGACCCGTTCATCGAAAGCATGTATTTCAACGATAAAACCGTCGTTGAAACTGGAATATTCCAATTCGCGATTCACTGTGATGACAAAACGAGTGTGTGTTTTGCGGGGCATTTCAAGCCCAAAAACCCACACGTCGGAAGTGCCCGGCCAGAACATATCGGGCACCGGAAATGCGGGGTCGTCGGCATGTGAAAGAAGCCGTACTGTGCCCGTTTCGATATAGGCTCGTTGATAATCCTGAACATTGATGTCAGGATCGGCCCATATTTCCTGTCCAATAAAATCTCGGAAAGAGAAACTGCTTTCTCCATTGTAAATCCCTTCATGCAAAGCATAAAATAACACGTTTCCGAAATTCTGATTTGGCTTTGCATCCAGTTGGCGTTTGACTTCCTCAAAGTCAATTTCAAACTGCAAATTTGAATATTGGGCATATTGGCGGACTGCCCTGAATGCTAGTGTTTCCAAATCTGGCTTATGCGAAAAATAACCTTCACTATGCTGTCCAAGGTGATAGCGCAGAACGTATGCGATAAAATTTATGGGGAAAAAATCGGGGATTTGTAGCCCAAACACCCAAAAGTTTTCCTTGTCCAGCGCATCTGGAGTGTCAAAATCCAAGCTTGCGCGTTCTTCTGCTGACTTGGGTACCAGAAAAATCGTCCCTTGGTCAAGGTAGGATTTCAAGATTGCTTCCTGATTGGGGCTATCGTTGAAGGCCAGATCTCGGCGCGATACGACGGCGGAAAAACTCAATTGACCCTGATTTCCACGCAGAAATGCCTCCAATGCACCCCGCAATACAGCAGGAAAATCTCGAGAAGGGCCTGTTTGTTGTCCACTTACTTCAATCGGATCAATTTGCCACCTAAGATTCGGCAGCCCGAACTCTTCCCGGACAATTTGGCGAATGGTATCTTCCAGGTTACCTACATTATTCAGTTCAGAAAACCATTTTTTTGCAGGTTCTGTCAATTCATAATGTTGTGCGATGTATTGCAGGGTGCGCTTTTCAATAACCGTAAGTTTTCCTGCATCCAGGGCCATTTGATAGAGCTGCTGGATTTCCTCCAGTGAAATGCGGCTTTCACCACGCCCTTTTGTGAACGCTTCTGCTGCCTCCAGCAATTTTCGGTCGTATGCAATCCCGTTGATTATTTTGTAGTAGGACATATACTGATTTTTATTGGTTTTAAGAAAGACGCTTGAGCATCAAATCCTTCAACCATGTTAAATCACCCATCGGTTGATTTTCAATTTTCCCCTGTTCATCCAGGCGGCGCAGTGCGATGTGAAGTTCAAACAATGGATCCTGTTCAAAATCACGCTGCTCCT
>JBBQSW010000243.1:0-6225 GCA_038213575.1 Chitinophagales bacterium
AGAAGACCCTGTGCCAGGCAAAACTTTCTTGGTACCGATTGATGAAGAGCCAGAAGCGGACGAGGAGGTGGACGAAGACCCCTATACGCGAAAGCCTGCCAGCAGAAAAGATCAGGGTTACAACCCATACAACTACGAGAATGTAGAAACTCCTGCATCTACTAAAAACTCAAGTACAGGCGCGCCCACCACACGGAGGCCCTATAGCGCGACCAGGCCCAAGTCCAATACTTCGACCTATTCACCCGCAGCGTACGATGACGAAAGTGGAAATAAATATACCGCAAAGCGGCCTGCCGACTCAAAACAGAAACCTCGAGCCAGTATCTTAGATTACGACGATACTGCTGAACGCAGACCCTTAAACGAATCTAATGATAGGCGCCGATACGCGGATGACGATCGAGACGATTCAGCGGCAAAAGGCACCGTCAAACCCAAGGCTCGAAAATCGCCGTCAAGCAGCTCCACCGCAGACCCAAGTTCCAATCAGTCCACTCAGCATCTCGTCAAAAAAGGGGAAACAATCCAGAGCATTGCCGATAAATACGATGTTTCTCCTTTTGAGTTATCTCAAATCAACAACATCGGACGGGATGATTCTCTAATACCGGGCAAGCGGATATGGATTCCAATTGAAGATGGGAAATAAGATAATTAAAGTGTGGCATACCTTTTCAAATCATTGGTAATTTTCGGTATGCCACACTTTTACGATCACTGGTTTTTCCCAATACAGTTCAAATCTTCAAAAGCAATACGAAGCCTTGCCACAAAGGTTTTTTCGCCTTCGCGTAGCCACGCACGGGGGTCGTAGTATTTTTTGTTTGGTTTATCTTCACCATCCGGATTGCCGATCTGGGATTGCAGATAGCCGCGTTTTGCATCATGGTAACCACGCACACCGTCCCAAAACGCCCATTGCATATCCGTGTCAATGTTCATTTTCACGGCGCCATACTCAATGGCTTCGCGGATTTCCGATTGCGCTGAGCCAGAGCCGCCGTGGAATACGAAATTCACGGGTGTTTTCTCTGTGAGCCCAAATTTTTCTCGGATGTAATCTTGTGAATTTTTCAAGATTACGGGCTGGAGTTTCACATTTCCAGGTTTGTAAACGCCATGCACGTTTCCAAATGCAGCGGCAACCGTAAAGTTGGGACTGATTTTTTTCAGATGCTCGTAAGAATACGCCACCTCGTCGGGCTGCGTGTAGAGCCGGGAAGAGTCCACATCAGAGTTGTCCACGCCGTCCTCTTCGCCACCCGTCACGCCAAGTTCGATTTCGAGTGTCATGCCCATTTTAGCCATGCGCGTGAGGTATCTGGCCGAAATCTCGATGTTTTCATGCAGCGGCTCTTCTGAAAGGTCGAGCATGTGGCTGCTGTAGAGCGGGAAGCCATTTTTTTCAAAAAAGCGCTCTCCGGCATCCAGCAAACCATCTACCCAAGGGAGGATGTTCAATGCGCAGTGGTCGGTGTGCAAAATAACAGGCACCCCATACGCTTCTGCCATCGTATGAACATGTTGTGCTCCTGCAATGCCTCCAAGGATTGCTGCGCGCTGGTTCTCATTGGAGAGGCCCTTGCCAGCGTAAAAACTTGCGCCACCATGAGAAAATTGAATGATGACGGGGCTCTTTACCGCAGCTGCTGTTTCCAACACGGCATTCACCGAGTTCGTACCGATGACGTTGACAGCGGGCAAAGCAAAATTGTGCTCATTGGCATAATTAAGTAGGTCGGTGACTTCCTGTCCATGCAGGACTCCGGGTCGAAATTGGCTCATTTTAAGTGATGTTTGATTTGGCGAAGGTAAAAATCATGCTCGCAACCTGTATTTCAACCCGTGTTTTTTTCAAAAAAACACATTTTTTGTTTTTTAAAACCTTGACAACCAATGATTTTAAAAATTAATAACATTTCGAGGTATACGAATGGCACGGCTTTTGGCATTCTAAGGCAGTCGCACAAAACCGATCGCGACCTCCCACTATGAAAAAGAACAAAACATTTGTCACCATTTTTGCTTTGGCATTTCACCTTGCCTTGCTTTTTTGGGCTTCCCAGCAGATGAACTGATTTCTTCAAAACCTAATCAAAAAAGGGACGGCTACACAGTTGTCCCTTTTTTATTTCTTTAATTTCCAAACCAAAATTCTGAACGACAATTTGTCGCGCACCATCTTGCCTACCACATCATCGTATTTTGCATCGTCTAAATAGTGGAGGTCGTTCAGACCATGAGAGTATACAAAAGCGGGTTGGAGCCGCCATCGTTTGATCTTTATTTCTGCGCCCAGCCCGAGGTCGAGCGCAAAGCGCTCTTGGGAGACTTTAAGCAGGCTGGAAGTGTTTTGGGCGAAATTCCAGCCCATTCGTCCGCCAAAAATGACGCAGCCGCGCAAGGGGAACTCGCTACGCCGCCAGTCAGACACAACGAAATGAAAGGGTAGTTCAGCGTCCAGAAAACGATAGGTTTTAGATCCATCGGGTAAAAAAATCACCTGATTTTCAATATAGGAAAAGGACAGTTCTGGCTGAAAATGCAACCAACGACACAGGGGCTTTTGAGCAAAAACGCCCACCGATACCCCCTTTTTTGTCCTGCCTGCCCATGCTGCCAAGTCTTCTGGTCTGCGGCTGCCCAAGGGCTCCAGTCCCAGCGACTGTGTCTCCAACCCTGCAAAAAAACCAATCGCAAAGTGTTTGTTTTCTTTGCTTTGTGCAAGAATTTGAATGCTAAATAACAGAAAAGGAAGGGCAGGAAATTTTCTCATCATAAAAAGGAATCAATGACAATTTTCCCCTTGATACTCATTCGTGCCGCAGGGTTGCCTTTGGGCGCATGGGGGCCGCTTGCTTGCGGGATACCCGATTGGTCTGCGCTGCAAAACGCTGAACAGCGTTCGGAAGAACAACTGCTTAAGTCCTTCGACGATGCACTTTTTTCATTGCCCGATTCGCCCATAAGAACCGCCGTATATAATGCCCGAAAAGATTTTTATCAGCGCAAAAAACTGCCTTCTCCAACTTTTGAGGCAAACATTCAAGCCGAATTAAATTGCTCTCAACTCCTTGAAAGTCTTCACTTTTTGCAAAAAACAAAGCAAAAAAATCAAGATGCTGAAATCCTTTTTGAGCAAAACCTTGCAGCCAATTACAAGCACCTCCAAATCTGTTCTAAAAATGATACGCTGAGGCGTGCACTACTTTTTGCCAGTCACGATCTGCTCGCCAGCCTCTCCTCTTTTGCTGATAAACCGGTAGAGCAGTTTGACAAAAAAGATCGCCGCACCGCGTTTTCTCTTTTGCAGTACCTGACACGGGCGGTGTTCAAAACTTCGCCCTTGGGGAGGTTTACCACGGTGCAGGTTCGGCCCGTCGGGCCTATTGACGGGGCGACTCCAAATCACCCCGTCAATAGGCCCGATGGGCGTTCGGAGCAGGTGGGGGAGTGGCTTGGTTCCAAACAGTTGGTCACACCCAATGTAGCACTTTTACCCGCTATTTATGAGGTTTTATTGCGCGAACCAGCGTTTTTTCAATCGCTCCGGGTTGTCCTGAATCCTTGTATCGCCCCCCTTGAGACCCTCAAAAGTGAGGGGATGGGGGAGTGGCTTTATTTCGATGGCGAACGCGAGGCTTTCCAAAAAATTGACCCCGATCCGGTGGCTGATTTTGTTGTGAACACACTTTTGCAAAACGACCGACAATTGCCCTTTGAAGGTTTGGTCACTCTTTTAGGAAACGAAGTGGAAGCGACTCGAGCACAATTGCATAGCCTTGTTAATCAACTAATTGACATTGGATTGCTGGAGTGGCAACTGCCTGAAAAGGGTATTTCTCCGGGCTGGTGTGGGGTGCTGTACAATTACCTCGGTTACCTGCCATCTTCGCCTTTGTTGACCGAGGCCGCCTACTTGCTTCAATGGTTGCGCACCGCAGCACGGACGTTGCCGTTTCAAACCATCGAGGAAGCGCAAAAATTGCAACGAGAGACCGTGCAAGAGTCCAAGAAATTTCTTGAACCGCATGGAGGTAAAATGCCCCCCATCCCGCCAGAGCAGATCTTTTTTGAAGATGTGGCACAAGATGGGGCCTTGGATTTACCTAGTGGAGTCATGGAGAAATTGGTGGGTCAATTGGCTGAATGTTGGCAACAAAAAGAATTTCATGCAGTTCCGCCGTTTCGGGCGCGGCTGTATGATTTTGCAGAGAAGTCTATTCCCGATGGAGGCAGCATGGATTTTTTGGAATTCAGCCACCGGTTCTTGGCCGAAGCTGCACCGGCGGTTTTAACTAAAGGAGTCCTGAGTCTAAAGCCGCCGGCACAGCCACGTCACAAAGGAAAAATTGGTGCGCTGCTCCAGATATTTCAGGAAAACGGCGAATACAAGGCCGTAGTAAACGCAATGTACCCAGGTGGTGGGAAATTGTTTGCTCGTTGGTTGCCGCTTTTCCCCACAGGAATTGCAGAGCAGGTCAAAATTTGGCAGCATTCCGCTTCACTGCCAGTGGCTTCTTTTCCATGGCATGGCTGGTCGAACGCAAATTTTCAGCCCTTGATTTCGGGCATTTCAGTTGCAGTGCCGGATGGCCGCATAACCCATTCGCCAGGAGGGCGCAATATTTTGCTCGGAAATATTGCAGTGCGAAAAGACGCATTCGGCTTGCTGCAACTCATTGAAAAACAAAGCAGTCAGCCGATTGTATTCAATGATCTCGGTTTGGAAGCTCCAGAAACCCGCCCTCCAGTAATGCAAGTACTCTGGCATTTGGGGGCGCCGTTTGTCTCGTCAGAATCTTTGTTGCCCGAGGGGTATGGCAGCGAACTGGTGGGCGATGTTCGTCATCGTCAACGGGTTGAATTCCAATCGCTGGTGCTCGCGCGAGCGGCCTGGGAATTGCCACAGGCGGTATGGGAGAAATTATTCTCAAACGGGAAATCACAAGCTGAACGGGTTGGCTTGGGCATCGCGGCTTTAAAAACCTTTGGTATTCCCCAGCGATTTTTCGGGAAGTTTATGGGTCGGCGAGAGAAACCACAGTTTTTTGACATGGAAAGCCCGATTTCTATGCTTTTGTTGGAGAAAAACCTGCGAGGAGGCTCGGGTACGCTTCTCCTTACAGAAATGTTGCCTATGCCAGAGCAGTGGTTGGCGGATAGGGCAGGGGAGTTTGTGGTGGAGTTTGTGGCAGGGTAAGATAATTTTTTAGAATATGCGGCTAAATTGACAAAGTAGTATTAACGTCAGTTTGGATAGGTTTCAGAAAAAGCCGCATCGCGGCGACATTATGGTAGCGTCAGCGTTCAATATTTTTAGGAACCGCGTAGTAAATTGTCGGTAGAGTTGCCAGTGTTTGAAACCGTGACCTTGTCAGCCGGTGGCACTGTTTACATAGCCAAAGCCACTGTCGTTGATCAAATTGCGCTGGATTGGGGTTCCGCCAGTATTCGTTGTTTTCCTGTAGATAACGCTATAATAGGGTGCGCACAGGTAATTGTAATGAAACAGGCATAGAAATGCGCCAAAGAGGATAGGGTTTTTCATGATTCAAGCTTGGTTATTGTTGCAAAATTGTGCAAATATAACCTCCTTGAACCAAATTTCCTACTTTTCGATCAACTCTATCAAGCGGTTCAAATCCGCGTCGTTATCGAATTTGACCACGAGCTGACCTTTGCCTTTTTCGTCGCGCTTGAGCTCTACTTTTGCACCGAAGAACGAACGGAATTGATCTTGAATATTGCGCAGGTTTTCGCTCAGGGCCTTTTTCGGCTTTGCTTGATCTCCTTTCCGACTTTCTTGATAACTCGCAATGAGCGCTTCTACTGCTCGGACGGAAAGGTCTTCTGCCACGATTTTTTGATATACAGAATTGCGAATCGCATAGTCGTCTACTCCGGCCAGCGCACGGGCGTGGCCCATTGAAATTTTGCTTTCTATGATGCCCTGTTTGATGTCGGGATCGCTTTCAAAGCGGAGCAGGCGGAGATAATTGGTGATGGTGCTCCGTTGTTTGCCTACCCGGTCAGAGAGATTTTCGTGCGTAAGTTTGAACTCTTCGGCCAATCGCCCATACGATACGGCAATTTCCCAGGCATTCAGGTCTTCCCGCTGGATGTTCTCGATGAGCGCCATTTCGAGCAATTCCTGATCGTTCGCGAGGCGCACATAGGCGGGCATTTCTTTCAGCCCGGCCAGTTGGCTGGCTCGAAAAC
>JBBQSW010000244.1:0-6219 GCA_038213575.1 Chitinophagales bacterium
CGCAATCAACCGCTTGTCCAGAGGTGCAGCGCACCTGAACTTTGCGCCGAATGTTCCGATGCTCTGCACCTTGATTCACGCTTTTTGACATATTCTACCGACGTTTGGCCCCTATTGGGCTGATGTGACAAAGTAGAATTAGGAACGCGGCACCCATAACTTAGTCATTTAATGCCGCCCTTTGTTCCATCATACGGCCGCTATTTTTCTTTAAATAGCCCCACTATTCGCAGAAAAACAGGGTTGTCTGATGAAAAAATGGTTGAACTAAAATGACTAAGTTATGGGTGCCGCGTTCCTTACAGCACAAAAGTAATAAAATGCGGGCCAGCTTACGCCAGGCCCGACCAAACCCTAAAAAACCAAATGAAAACAATCTTATCTTGTCACTTCCCCGCACACACAAACTCCGTCGTCTCAAACTTCCCGCTCTTCTTCATCGCCGCAAAACCACCTGCCACGTCAATCAGATTGACGTAGCCCCTGGCGCGTAAAGCGGAGACAAAAATCATGGAGCGGTAGCCGCCGGCACAGTGAACATGGTATGTTTTATTACGATCTATGTGCAACATGCTATCGTTGAGAAAGTCCAGCGGAGCCGTTTCTGCGCGGGTAATATGCTCGGCTTCATACTCGCCGTACTTTCGCACGTCGAGTATGTTTTCGGCTTCCCCCTTGGCAATTCTCTCTGCAAAAAGATCTACGTCAATGGATTCGATGGTATCCACTTCACGGCCTTCGTTCTTCCAGGCGTCAAAACCACCTTCGAGATAGCCAAGGCAATGGTCGTAACCAACCCGAGCCAGGCGCATAACGGTTTCTTCCTCGCGACCAGGATCGGTGATGAGTAGGATTTGTTGCTTAACGTCCGGGATCATAGCGCCTGCCCAAGGTGCAAAGCTGCCGTCAATGCCTATATTGATGCTGTTGGGAATGAACCCTTTAGCGAAGACCTGGGGCGCTCGGGTATCCAACAGGAGCGCGTCGGCCACTCCCGCAACGGCTTCGAAGGCCCGAGCGTTGAGCGCTCGAGTTCCGCGCTCCATGACGGAGCCAATTGGATCGTAACCTGTACGGTTCATGGCCACATTGAGCGGGAAATAAGCGGGCGGCGGCAACAAGCCATCCGTTACTTCTTTCACGAATTCCGCTTTCGACATGTCAGCGCGCAGGGCGTAGTTCACCAATTTTTGGTGGCCGAGCGAATCGCTGGTTTCTTTGCTCATGTTTTTTCCGCAGGCCGATCCTGCACCGTGGGCAGGATAGACCACGATATCGTCGGAGAGGGGCATGATTTTCGTGCGGAGAGAATCATAGAGCGTTTCGGCGAGTTGCTCCTGGGTCATGTCTGCAGCTTTCTGGGCAAGGTCTGGGCGCCCTACGTCACCAATAAACAGCGTATCACCGCTGAATAAGGCTACGTCTTTCCCCGCTTCGTCGCGAAGCAGGTAACAGGTACTTTCCATGGTATGACCGGGAGTATGCAACACTTTGATGCTCACTTTCCCAACTTGAAGAATTTCTCCATCGGTAGCAATACGCGCCATGAAATTCGGGGTGGGGTCAGCATTCGGCCCAAAAACGATCGTTGCCCTAGCTTGCCTGGCAAGATCCTGATGCCCACTCACAAAATCAGCATGAAAGTGGGTTTCAAGCACATATTTGATCTTCGCGCCATCTTTTTTCGCTCTTTCCAGATAAGGTTTCACCTCTCGCAGTGGGTCAATCACCACTGCTTCTCCCTCAGATTCAATATAATAGGCGCCTTGTGCCAGGCAGCCGGTGTAGATTTGCTCGACTTTCATAGGACGGTGGACGGTGGCAATTTGGCGGCAAAAATCCCGAAAGTTTAGAATTTTCGGGAACTAGATTTGTAAAAACGAATAGAAACAAAGAATTCCTCTCAAGGTTTTTGTTCAAAAACGCGCCAATTGCGGATGGCTTTCGGAACTTGCCCCTTTTTTGGGATGTTTTTGATTCTAGCTATATTTTAGCCGACTATTTCGACGTTTTGGCATCCAGCAGACGCTCGCAAAGCCATTTCATCCTGACCTTTCGCCTTGTTAAAATTTCCCAAAAAAACCCCTTCACAAACGAGCAACTTTCAAGCAAAACGTTTGGGGTACGCTTTATCTAAAGTAAAACAAATCCAAAACCACACTCCTACCATTATGTTCCTTCGGAAAAGCATTCCTACTCTCCTCTTCTTGCTCTCAGCTTTCGCGCTTTCAGCGCAAGAAACGGCAGTGTACACTGAGGCCAATCTCTCCTACAAACGCGGCGTTGACTTTTTTAACCAAAATGTCTACGGTCTCGCTCAAAAAGAATTCCGCAACGCTATGGACCTGCTCCGACCTGCCAATGAGCCGGAGTGGAAGGCCGTCAAAACGGATGCGGAACTCTATCACGCCAAATGTGCTGTGCGCCTCCAACAGCCAGAAGCCGAAAAACTTGTGCTTGATTTCCTGCGCGAGAACTCGCCTTCGCCCGTGGCAAGCCAGGCTGCCCTCGAAATTGGCGACTACTACTTCAACCAAAAAAAGTATGATGAGGCACTGACTTATTACGATCTGGCGCCTTCTGGTTCTGGCCCGGCACGGGATGAAATTCGCTTTAAACAGGGCTACGCCTACTTCGTCACCAAAAAATTTGGGCTGGCAAAAACGGCCTTTATGCCCCTCAAAGACAACGCTCGAGGCCAATGGTACGAACCCGCTAACTACTATTACGGCTGCTGCGCCTTTTTCGAGGGCAAGTACGATGAGGCGGCAAAAGCCTTCACCCGCGCAGAATCGTCGTCCAAGTACAAAGCCAGCGTGCCCTATTATTTGACGCAGATTTACGCAGCGCAGAAAAATTACGACAAGGTAATTTCCTACGGAGCTCCCCGTGCCAAGGACGCAAACATGAAAAACCGTGCAGAAATCAACCAACTGGTCGGTCAGGCATATTATGAAATGGGCGACTACAAAAGCGCCTTGCCCTATCTGGAGTTCGCTGCCAAAAACGGCGTGGCACTCCGCCCTGCCGATTACTATCAACTGGGGTATGCGCAATATCAAAATGGCTTTTATAGGCCCGCCATTCAGAATTTTGAAGAACTCTCGAAACAAGACAGCCTGCTCGGTCAAAATGGCCTCTACCATTTGGGCGACTGTTACCTGCGCGTGAAGGACAAGAACAGCAAGTTCAATGCCCGCAATGCTTTCGGCCAAGCAGCCAGCATGAATTTTGACAAGTCGGTTAAAGAGGATGCGCTTATCAATTATGCCAAATTGAGCTACGAACTAAAATACGACCGCGATGCCATTGAAGCCTTGCAGCGTATCAGCCCTCAATCAAAATATTACGACGATGCACAGGCCCTCATG
This sequence comes from Chitinophagales bacterium, assembly GCA_038213575.1. Classification (GTDB taxonomy): domain Bacteria; phylum Bacteroidota; class Bacteroidia; order Chitinophagales; family Saprospiraceae; genus M3007. The sequence continues at coordinate 3,372 of JBBQSW010000244.1, forward strand.
AGCGAGGTGTTTTTGAACACCCGCGATTATGACCGCGCTGTTTCGACGCTGGAAGGGGTAAAAAATCGCACCCCACGGCTTAATGAAACCTACCAGCAGGTGGCTTACCTGCGCGGCCTGCAACTGTACCAGAATAATCAAAAGGACGAGGCTCGTCGCTACTTCAACAAATCGCTGGAGTATCCAATCAACAAAAAGACGGCCATTTTGTGCTCGTTTTGGCTCGGCAGCATCTCCCATGATGCGGGCGAATACGCGGTCAGTAAACAGCACATGAGCGGTTTTTTCAACGCTGCCAAGCCTTATGCGTCTGAACTTCCGGAGGAGAGCAACTTGAATATGTGCAACTACATTCAGGGCTACAACAATCTGAAACTCAAGGAATATAAGTCCGCCAACGTCAATTTTCGTGCGGCAGTAGATGGCTTCAAAAAAAGCAGTACGAAGAACGAGCAAACCCGGGCCGTCGTGCTGGGTGATGCTGTGCTCCGTGCAGGAGACTGCTATTTCAAGAGCAACCAATACTCCGAAGCATTGGCGATGTATGACGAGGCCGTAAAGAAGAAATACGAAGGCTTTGAATACGCGCTTTTCCAAAAGGCGGTCATTCGAGGCTTGCAGGGCAACAAGCAAGACAAGGTGCTGGCACTCGAAAGCCTGGTGGAAGATTACCCGAAAAGCCGCTATACCGACGAGGCGCTATTCCAATTGGGCGACACCTATTTTGAAATGGAACGGTACGACAAAGCCATCACGCCTTTCCGCCGCATCGTATCAGATTTTAAGGGTAAAAGCAACCTCATAAATGCAGCACTGCTAAAACTCGGCCTCATTTCAGTAAACCAAGGCAGCAGCCGGGTGGCCATTGATTACTACAAACAGGTGTTCGCCGGCAACCCAGAGCCAGAAGAGTGCAAGCAAGCGCTAGACGCGCTCCGGGAGATCTATGTGAAAGACCTCGGCGATCCGGAAGGCTACAACCGCTTTATTGAAACCGTCCCCAACTGCGGTGGCATGAAACCCGGCCAAGGTTCCAGTGGTGAAGCCACTGCGTTTGAATCTGCCGAATATCAGTACAACCAAGGTCGCTACGACAAGGCAGTCGAACTATTCACCAACTACCTCGCCAAGTATCCTACGGGTAGCAATGTCTTGGCGGCCTATTATCTGCGCGGAGAGAGTTATACCGGACTCAAACAGTTTGAGAAAGCACAAAAAGACTATGCCTCCGTAATCGGAAAGGGCAACAGTAAATATTTCCCGAAGGCTGCCGAAAAGGCTTCACTAATAGCCTTGAATACCACAAAGGACTATGGTCAAGCGTACGAGTATGCCCGCAAATGGGAGGATGCTGCTGTGACGGAAAACTCGCGCTTCGACGCGCAACTCGTGGCATTGCAGGCTGCCTACAGGACCAATAACTCGGTGGCTGTAGCCGAGTATGCGAACAAAATCAACCAATCTCGCCTTGCTAATCAGGAGCAACTCGCTATTGCCAATTTCTACTCTGGAAAAATGGCCTACGACAAGGGCGACTATACCCGAGCATACCCTGCGCTACAATCCGTAACTGACAACAGCACGTCTGAACTGATGGCAGAGTCATTCCACTATCTTGCTCAAATTCACTACCGCCAACGCAAATACAATGAAGCGGAGGAGATGATCACCGATGCCAACAAGGCCAGTGCAGGCTATGATGATTGGATAGCCCGCAACCTTATTCTGCTCTCCGACGTGTATGCTGACCAGGGCGACAAGATTTCGGCCCAAGCCGCCCTCGAAAGCGTATTGGAAAATTACACAGGCGATGACAATTCCATTTTGGAGTCTGCCCGCCAGAAATACGCGCGATTGAGCGGCAACAAGCCGATCATGAACAATTCTTCTGATAAAGGGGTCAAGGGTAAGACCTTGCTGGATTTGGACGAAGGGAACTAAGGGAATGTCCAATGTCCAACAAGGAATGTCCAATGTCCAACAAGGAATGTCCAATATCCTAGAAGGCATTGGGCCAAGCCTCACTTGGACATCTTGACATTAAACAACGATTAACTCCAAGCGAAGGGCGAACTTGGACATTGGACATTCCTTGTTGGACATTGGACATTTTTCACACTCATCACTCTACGAAAATGCTTTTCAATCTTAAATATCTGCTCGTTGTTCTTGCCATCTTGTCCTTGTCACAAGCGGCCTATACTCAAAAAGACCTCGAAGGCGACAATGTAACCGTGGTCAAAGCATTCGATGCACAGCTCTTGGAGGCCAACAAAATCAATGTGCCCCCTACACTGCCCGCATTGGATACTACGACCCAAAAACAGAGCTACTCGGTACCTCCTCATCCCTCCAATATCAAATATGACCCGCCCAAACTCCGCCCGCTTGGTCTGAAAGCCGCGCCCAAAGAAGCTGCCTACAACGGTTTTGTAAAACTTGGTGGTGGAGTACCCGCCTCGATTTATGGGGAAGGGGGATATTTTTTTAAGGCAGGTGAAAAATTTGACGGGAAAGTTTGGCTCAAACACCACCAACTCAGTGCCGACAAAGCGGTTGAAAACCAAAAGTTTCAGAAAACGGAAGGCTTGGTCAGCACCAATATTTTCCTTCCGAACAACCTCGCAACACAAATCAATGTCGGCTACACCTACGATCGGGTGCATTTTTATGGATATGACCACGATTCATTGGATTTTTCGCCAGAACGCACCCGACAAGACTACAAAATCCTTGACCTCGGCGCACGACTGTACAACAGCAAGCGTACCGAATCGGACTTGAATTTTGCAGTCGCGCCAAAGTTTTACCTGCTCAATGATTATTATTCCAATAAGGAAACTCATTT
>JBBQSW010000245.1:0-6194 GCA_038213575.1 Chitinophagales bacterium
TGGGATTGAGCCGAATTTTGTGGGGTGAAATGCGCAGTCACAAACCCCGATTAGCCCACTCAAACAACCTTTTCACCTGCAATAACAAAAGCAGGGTCGGGTTTCTTTTCATCTCAAAATTTTCTTCCGATTTATGAAAAACAATCCATCTTCAAATGCAGTACTATTACTACTCTTAGGAATATTTCACACCTTATGCCATTTATCTGAAGTTCAAGGTCAGTGTAGCGTTCCTTCAACCTGTTTAGATTTGGGAGACCCACAAGAATATACTTTAATCGAAAGTTCTGTATCAAACCCCCTTACTTTTTCCATGCTTATTGGTAGCGGAAAATTGTTAGACCCTACAATGAGCCCTAACATACCTCAGCATCTCATTATTTGTGGCCCGATAATGATGAACTCCATCCAATACACCTTTGCTGTCGGCTCTGAAATTATTTTCGTAGACAATAATAGCGGAATTACGGTAAATGTAAATTGCAAATTGGAATTTAAAGGAACTCATATCCACGGCTGTTCTCAACTTTGGAGAAGCCTGCTTGTTTTTGGCCGATTAGATTTGCTCGAGGGAAGCAAAGTTGAAGACGCAATCACTGCCGTACAGGCGAGTGAAGGTAGCACATTTGTTTCTTCGCAATCAGAGTATGATGGCAACTACATTTGTATATACGCTGGCGCAAGTGACAACGCTGTACCTCCGAGCGGTTCAGTTTCTCTAGCTGGTTTCACAATATCTGGCAGCACATTTGTTGGAGCAAAGCCTTTGCTACAGTCCTATACCCCATCTGGTACGACCGAGGTTTACACAGCTCCGAACACGGGTATTTTATCTGAAAATGTAGTTGCAATACAAGTTGGGAGTGATGGAAGTGCTACAAATACCTTTCGAGATTTTCAAGCACCTAACAATGGTTCTCTGCCCGTTCGGGGAATACGAGCAATAAAATCCAACTTAACTGTCCAAAAATGCGTGTTCAGAAATATCGGCCAATCAGATGGCTCCTCCATTGGATTTGGCGTTTCGGGTATTACTACCACTGGTGCTCACCGAATTACGGTAAATGGTTTGGGTGGCACGTCGGGTTCTCCTGTTACTTTTGAAAATGTTTACACCGCTGTTTCAGTAGAAAGCACTAGACTTTTTGTGTCAAATTGTCGTGTAGTTGGGTGCAATACGGGTATTTTTGAAAGACGGGCTACTGGCTCCCATTTTGGCGCGTTTCAAATATACATTCATCACAATCGCATTGAAAATGCCTGCCTTCAAGGCATTAGGCTTGTTAACACAATGCCTTCAAAATCAGTGATAATTGCAGACAACTGGATTGCTTTCAATAATACGGACCAACTTTGCCAAGCTGAGAGACAAGGAATTACTATCAGAAATATCGGGCAAGCTGGTCAACCTCCATTAGCTCCAGCTGGAAGTTATAGCATTGTGCGCAACCGCATTAGAAATGAAGCAAGCTTTACAAGTGCAAGTGGCTTGAAGGGCATAACTTTGATAAACGTAATCGGTGTAACCGTAGAAGAAAACATCATCGAAGATGTAAACTCCGTAGGCACCGCCTTAGCCTTTAAAGGGATTGACCTTGATCATGCCCCATATACAAAGCTGATAAACAACAATATAGATGGCAATAAAACCAATTATGCGCTCGCATCTGCTGGCATCTCAAATTTGGAATCCAACAATACCATCATGTCTTGCAACCACACCGACATGATTGACCAGGGTGTCTCATTTAGGGGTATGGCTTGCGATGCCACAAATTTTAACTTCAATGCTATGCTGACCCATCAAGAAGGTCTATATTTGGCGAACAATACCATTATGGGCAATCAGTTTGAGAAAAATAACATTTGGGCTGGGTCTGCCAGCCAGATCGAAGGGAAGTTTGTTTTTCCTGGGTATGACCCAGTGAACAATCCAGATGATGCCATTTTTGTGGGCCGCTCGTTTTTCTTCATCAACACTGCCAACGAAGCCTCTTCGAAGTGGGCAAATCCCCGGCTGATAGACAACAATCCCGACAATGACCCTGTGGCCGGGTACAAGTGGTTCAATGGCGCTGGCCAGCAGCCAGGAGAAATTTTATGCGCTTATGGGCCAAGGGGACTTACCAACTCAGACATCAAGGTAATAGCTGGCACTTTGCCACCACACCGAGGTTATACTAGTACCGTGTGGGAGGCCTATTACCACACTTATGGCCGTCTATTGGAAGATGGAAACCTACGACCAACAGGAAGTGCTGCGCTGGCGTGGTACAATGCAAATTACAACGCCAATTTTGCCCAGTTGTACAGGGTCGAACACGATATGGATTTACTCGGCCTTCCTAGCACTGCGACGATTACCGCAGAATCTGCCCTTAGCAATACATTGCAACTCCGGGACGCAAAGGAAACAGAATGGGTCAATGCTACATCAACTACTCTCGCAGCCCAAAAACTACAAGAACTTTTGGTTTTGAACACATCGGTCCTTTCGGCTCAAGCTGCGTTCAATGCTGCCATCGCATATGATCAAGCGGTAGCAGCCGTACAAAAACAATTATTGTTGAATACACTTGCTGGTTTGACTTTATCAGAAGTGTATGAACAAGACCTTCGGGCTGTACTCCGAAGTCTATTAGAATCTGACATGGGAGGAATAGCATTCACAACTACCCAACTAGCAGATTTAGATGCCATTGCTGCCAAATGTCGCCTGTCCGGTGGATATGGTGTAGTACTTGCACGAAGTGCCCTTGGCAACCTCGGCGAAGAACACCCAATCGATGAAACTTGTGGCAGCGAGAATCGTGGCATCTCAGTGAAAGCTGCGAAGGGAAAGTCCTTCCAAGCAAGCGTATCGCCAAACCCTAGCAATGGCCATTTGCAGATTCAATGGCTGGAGCCCGTGGAAACGGCCAGTGTTTCAATGCATGACCTTCTCGGACGAATCATCCACACCTGGAAAGTTTCTGGGACAAGCCTAAGCATTGACAATCTCGGCAGTTTGCCTTCTGGCTTGTATTTGTTAAAAATCCAAGGCTCTGACCGCAAATCAGAGACACACAAAGTATTGATTACAAACTGATTCTTCCACAAGCCTTGCCCAGTATCCAAACTGGGCAAGGCTTCCTTTTTTCATAATGTCCATGCGTACAAATACCCTAGTAATTTTTTTCTTGTTTTGCTTTTTGGTGGACGCGGCTGCGCAAAAACACGATTACATTTGGCCTTTTGGTTATTTGAATAGCCCATCCAATCCACCCAACTCCGAATATGGGGGCGCTTACCTTGATTTCAATAATGTGCCTACATCAGCAACAAAAAACAATCGGATATTAAATTTTGGATTGGCCGCCAGTGCTTGCAGCGATTCTTCTGGCAATCTATTGTTCTATACCAACGGCTTAGCCATACACAACTACCTTGACCAATTGATGGAAAACGGTGACACCATTAACCCTGGTGATTGGTGGAACGGGAGCGAAAACACAGGTTACAACAATTTCTATGCTTCTTTCTCCCTTCCATATCCGGGCCACTCGAACATTTATGTCTATTTCCATACCGGGGTGCTATTCGACATTGACAGTTCTTACGTCCGCATATCACCCTTGTATTATTCTCTAATGGACATGAACGCCAATAGTGGTAAAGGGAAAGTGTTGCAAAAAAACCAAATCCTGATGGAGGGCGACTTGGGTTGGCCGGCGGCCTGCAAGCATGGAAATGGCCGGGACTGGTGGATCACCCTTTACAAACCAAATCACCCCGAACAAATCACTTTCTTGTTAAGTCCATTGGGAATATCTGGTCCATTCATCCAGTCAATTGGCCCAACGATTTACCCAGAATTTGACGGCAAGTGCCTTTTTTCACCTGATGGACGCACATACGTACGTCATGACGGTAAAAATGGGCCGCGACTTATGAATTTTGACCGCTGTACGGGTCAGTTTTCTAATTTGCGCATCTTGGCCTATCCCGATGAAATATACTCTTGGTCTGCGGCTTTTTCACCCGACTCACGTTACTTATACCTAAGCAAGCCTTCATTGGTGACGAGGATAGATTTGATGGCAAACAACATCAATGCCTCCTTCGACACACTTGGGCGCTACAACTTGAGCTATTGCGCCACCAACCCTTCAGAAACACGAGTATTTCAAATGCAGGGAGGCCCTGACGGAAAAATCTACTGCTCAAGTGATGGCGATAGCCGATGTATGACACGTATTGAGCAGCCACTCTTGCCAGGGTTGGCCGCAGACTTGCATTATGGAGGATTTGACCTGCCACGAAGTCATTTTTACACTATTTGCCATTTCCCAAATTACCGCCTGGGCGAATGGGACAATGCACTTTGCGACACGATCAACTTTCAGCAGCCAGGAGATGGCTTTTATGCTACTCGATATACCGCAGATGAAGTCAATACCGAGAAAAGCAGCTTGGCTGAACCATACCAAATATTGCCCATTGCCTGCGAACCCAATGAAGCGGCTCGTAAAGAAAAAAATGAATTGGGAGATATTCGCAAGTTAGAATATGACCTTTGGCTCAACCGGAAAGATGCAATCGAAACAAAATCAAAGCCCAACAACAAAACGCACAAGAAAAATGAATAACCTACTTATTCTATTTGGGCTATTGCTCTATGGAACTCTATCAGCCCAAAAACATGATAATGTCTGGCCAGGTGGCCTGAATGAATATCCCGGCGCACCCGAGAATGGAAACTACTTGATACGTTTTGACGATGGGGCTCCAGTAGTGGATGCTGTTGATCTCAAAATGAATTTTGAAAGCACCGTGGCAGCTATTTCAGATTCGACTGGGAATCTGCTATATTACACGAATGGCTGCTATATCCTTAACGGGAATGGCGACACGATCAACAATGGGACCGGCCTCAACCCTGGAAAAGTTTATGACCGGGTTTGCCCGGAGAAAGGCTATATCAGCCCGAGGGGTGCCATGTTTTTGCCAGTTCCGGGCTATGAATCGGAGGGATATTTCTTGTTTCACATGGCTGTAGACGATTCGCTCGATCTTGGTCTTTCTTTTGGGCCATTGTACTTTTCGTTGATAATCGTAGGCGGTGGTCTGAGTGGCACGGGCAATGTGCTTGTAAAGAACGAAGAGATTTTGCCCGTTATTTATGCTCCGGTATATGCGACTAGGATTTATGAGCCTTTTTCTGTAGTTCGGCATGGCAACGGGCGAGACTGGTGGCTAGTTGTGCCCGAATATGCGAAAAACATTTACCACACTTTTTTAATCAGAAAAGGCTTTTATGTTGACGAAATGCCCATTCAAACGATCGGTGCGCCTATGAAATGCAAACGAATTGGCTCAAGCACTTTTTCTCCTGACGGCTCGAAGTATGCGCGCCAACAAAACTGTGGCATTACCGTCATGGACTTTGACCGTTGCACAGGCAAATTCTCCAACCCGAAATTTTTGTCACGCCCTGGGCATTCTTTTCACAGCGGAGGGGTCGCATTCTCACCCGACAATAGCAAGCTGCTCACGAACAATTACCTGACAATACAAGAAGCTGATCTAAGCCAAGCAAGTCCCAGTTTTGACACCTTGGTTTATCAGAGTGAAATTGCTGGCAATAGTTTACACTATATGCAATATGGGCCTGACGGCAATTTATATTTCAGTGCCTTACACAGAACTAAGGTCATGCCCATATTTAAAAATCCTTTTGGCAGCAACCCAACGTATGAGCAAAATATTCTACCCGTTTACAATGTTCGTACACTCCCAAATTTTCCTAATTACCGCTTGTACGATTTCCAAAACAGCCCGTGCGATACCCTAGGCATCAACACGCCGGTTTCCGCAGCTGAGCCATTAACTGTTATCGGCGAAGGGTTAAAAGTCCAGCCCAACCCCGCCAACGACTACCTCAAAGTTGTACTCCCCAAGACTTGGTCTGGTGCGACCAAGTTGGAGGTTTATTCGGTAGGAGGCACCCATTGTTTGACGAGGATGTTAGACCCAGGAGAAATCTCTTTTACAATCGCAACCACTGGTTTGCCCAATGGAATTTATTTCTGCCGAGCCATTAGCGGCGAGCTGCCGCCGCTGATGACTACCTTTATGGTTGTCCGGTAGTCCTGCGAATAGAAGTGACACTTTTTGAAAAAGTGTCACTTCTTACCCCTACATCGGCACATCCT
>JBBQSW010000246.1:0-6187 GCA_038213575.1 Chitinophagales bacterium
GGTCTCTATTTTTTGGAAATTACAGAAAATTTAGGAACTCGAAGAATTGGCCGATTTGTTAAAAACTGAGATCCAAAATCAATCTTCAAAATGAAAAAATCACTTTTACCACGGCTCCTTCTGCTTGCATATTTCTCTCAAGCCCAATCCTTCGAGGTGCAATGCAGTACTTTCTGTTTTTTCTAAAGCTGAAATGGAGGGTAACATCATTGCGAGCGGTTTGGATGGCAAACAGGTTTCCGTAAATGCCTATCTTATTGAAGGAGAAAACAGATTGAGTTTGACGGCATTTGAAAGTCTGCCGGCTGGCTTTTATTTTGTTTCGATTTCTGCCGAGGGATTCCAATCTGTGGTGAAGTGGGTTAAACTTTGAACGAAGTAGCCGTTAGACCGCTTAGGAACGGTTTCAAAAAAAGCGAGCCTCCCCAATTACTGGGAAGGCTCGCTCCTTTATACGCCTTGTTCCGAAATAAATTTCGGATTACCGAATCACTACCTTCTGAACACCGTTGCCCGCAGCACTTTGCAGACGTACGGTGTACAAGCCGGCAGGGACGTTCTGCACATTCAGCGTGAGCACTTGGCCCAGGCTAAAACCTTGCAGACTGCGGTTCATCACCGTGCGACCATCGGCTGCTACCAGGGTTGCAAGCACCTGACCTTCAAGTGCTTGTCCGAGGCTGATATGCAACAGGTCGTCGGCAGGGTTGGGCAGCACCAGCATGGAGATGGATTGCTGGTTAGGCTCTTCCGTACCCACCGTCACAGGTTGTACAATCACACCGTATTCTGGGGCACTGGCACAAGCTTGGTCGCCAGCGTTATCCGTTATACAAGCTTCCCCTGCGTAGTTGAACAGATCCATGATTTCCACCTCGTCAATATACCAGGCGCCATTGACTGGGGCCTCACCAGCGTCAGAGCCAAAGCGGAAGCGGAACGTGATGTCTTTGCCAGAATAATCGCTCATGTCAAAATACGATTGTTGCCAGCCGTTTGAATTGCCCGAAAAACCGTAAAGGAAGGGGATAGCAAATGTGGCATACTGGATTTCTCCATCATAACCATCACGAATACCCGCATCTTTCGAAAGACGCGTCCATTTCTGTAGTGGATCCGCCAAATCTTTGATTTCAAGAAAACCGGCATCAAAACCAGCTTCGGTTTCGTATTGATGCCAAAAGCGCAACGCTGGCTTGCTACCAGTTATGTTTACCGCTGTCTTCTTTTCCAAGAAGTAGTCGGATAAAATGGGAGCGTTTCGGCCTGCCCAAGCGCCCGATCCACTACCTGGGTGCACAATGTCTGTTTGGTGGATGAAAATTTCGCCGGTGCTTGGGTTAATGATATCGAAAGTCCAATCATCTTCACTGTCCATCAGGTCACGGAAATATCGGTTGGAGCCTATCCCGGATGAACTCTTGGCGGTATAGGTTAACTTGAGTTCCTGGAGACTTGGCATGGTTCCAAGATCCCAACGAACCGTGTTGCCGGCGAGAACGCCCCCATTGGAAGCACTCGCCAGGGTAAGGCCCGCAGGCAGTTCGTCCGTGACCACTACACTGGTAGCCGCTGCGTCTTTGTGATTCGTCACCGTGATTTCAAACGATGCATCGTCCCCTGGATCAATGGTCGGAGTGGTCGTTATCTTTTTGATTTTCAACTCTTTAATACAGGTCGGAATTGGATCGAAATTTTCAACACCATCTGCAACGTCATTTGAACTGCCCTGGCTGGCGAAGTAGCCGAGGCCACGGCGTGCAAACACTGAAGAAATCAGGCAGGTGTCCGCGCCATTGTAGTTCAGGATATTCGCGGCCATAATTGCATCGCGGCCATCAATGAAGCCTGGAGCGCAAGGCTGTATTTTCATGCCATCTACCACGAGTTGTACGGCGCGGTAGTTGCCGCTGTTGGTATTGTTGAGGTCAGCATCCCAGCCATATTTTTCAACCATTGCCCAGTAGAGATCCCAGAGCATATTGGCCCATACTTCGCCTACCCCGTGCGGGATTGCGCTGGAAGGCACTGCGCTGTACGTGAGGGGTGCAATGCTCATATCGGTAGAATAAGGATAGCGGCGAATGCCAACACCATCTATTTCTTGATAGAGTGCGTAGGTGCCAATGCCGCGCTTTTTAGTACCCACATCTCCAGGTTCTACGGTGAGTATAAGGCCTGCCCAGTCGCTCCAGCCTTCGCCCATTTGTTCGCCATTCCCGAGACAGCTGAATCCATCGCCCGTAAGACGGTTGGAGATACCATGATGGAATTCGTGCGCAATGATGCCGTTGTCAAAATCTCCGTCACGCTGTAAAGGGCCTGAAATATTGGGCAAACCAATAGAGATATTAAGGCCTGCGCCGGCATACTGGCGCAAAAGGTCACAGTCTGTTTTCGTCATCATTAAAACCGGGATGGTCACTTGGGCGCCCACGACTCCTGCTCCCATTCCACCTGTAGGAAGCACATCGTCAAAGGTGCAAATGATACATGCAATACCGCCTGCTTGTTGAATATTGAGCGACTTCATACCAAATTCGCAAACGCCACGATCTACCATCACAATTTTACCAGCCACATCATTCACGGGCGGGTTACACCCAAGGGTCGCGTCGGAAGTGCCATCCGTTACAAAAACCACATCACCTGTTACGGGCGTGGTCGTGATCGGTGCCCCCCAACCAATTGCATCTGAAGCAATGGCTCCATAATTTCCAATAACGGATCCTGGGCCATTCACATTGACGATTTTACCGCCAGCCCGATTCCATACATACATCTGCATACGGCCATGTTCTCCGTCTGGAGGAGTGGAAAAATTTGCGTTGTTGACACCGCTGCCATCAATGGCTTGGGCATACACTTCGTCATTCCCGACACCACCATTGCCATAGTTGTTGTTTTGGAAGTTTCCCGCGTTTTCATCAAAACCATAGCGGTAGAAGACGTCGTGGATCATATTGTTCATATAGAACAAGTTCGTGATGGCTGCTTGTGCATTGGTGGCTGGCTCTGCATTCGAGTCGAAAGGGAAATTGAAATCCAAGCCTACGCCACCGTCAGCCGATTCGCTGGGATCGGGTGTGTTGTCGCTTGCACTGTCGTCAAATGCCCACACGTTGTTGCCGCGCGTGTAGGTAAAATCTTGGCCTGTTGCCCCATTGGTGTCCAGCCAGCCAAAAGGCGATGCCATCGGGTCGGCAGGGTTGGTCACAATAGAACGGTTGCCGTGAATTGGGCTTTCAACTGGCAGCGCAAAAACATTGTATTTTTCGTCAATGAGCAATTCGTCCATGGTGGACTGTTGACTGTTTGCCGTTGACTGCTGGCCGTTGGCCGTTGCGGCAGAGCATTGGTCAGCGCCACCGCCTCGGTGCGCATGACCGGTTTGACAATACACAGTGTGATTCAACTTGGTGGAAATCAAACCTGTTTGAGCGTCCACGGTAATGGTCCATAAGTCGGACGTGTTGGCTTGGTCAATAACCATTTGCCAAGCAAGCCGTACGGAGCCATTATTGGTGAGCACATAAGAAGCCGACACCGGGATTTCTTTTCTGGAAATCGCGCCACCCTCGAACACCATGTTTTGCTCGTTGGTTTTTTTGCGCAGGGCAGGTGCCGGGAAGCCTGTGAATCCCAAATCTGCCATCGCCATTTCCACTGCTTTGGCAGCGCTTACGGAAGGCAGGTCGGTGTTGATACGGCGGCTGAGTTCGTTCACAAAACGGTGGCCGAGGTGTACCACCTCGCCATTGGGCTTTACGTGAAGGCCAAAAAGGCCGTTGAATACCGGGATGCCGTGGTACTGTTGTTGCACCCACACATGCGTGACTCCGTTGTGTTTGGTCTGGTACTCGCGCACGACTTTCACGTCGGACACGTCGTTTTTGGTGAGTTCAAATTTGGAAGGGTTTTCTTGGAGGAAAAAGAGCGCATTTTCGCGTGCGCTACGGTTTTGAGCCGTAAGGCCAATTGCCAAAAAGGCAAAGAGGGCAGTCAAAATCCAAAGACGTGTGTAAAGGAGATGTCGGTTCATTTAACAGACAGAAAGATTTGGTGAAAGAAAGAAAGCAGGCTTCGAGGGCTGCCAAAGGTAGCAAAAGGCAGTTTCACCAAACAACTACCTTTGAAAAATGTCAGAAATAGCAAATTTTACCCTCATTTCAGGACTCAATTCACTCTTCAGTACTCCGTTTAATCCTTGTTTCTACCTTTGCCTCAAATTATACAACGTTGGAAAACAAAACATATCTTAACCTGCCAATAGGGCAGGTTGGCAAACAAAACAAAACTGATAACCAATCACCCGTTTTCATCGTGCCAGAAGTCAAACTTTTCGCCTGCTCTGCCTCTAAAGACCTCTCCAAAGAAATCGCCCTTCACTACGATGCCCCCCTGGGTGATACCACGCTCGCGCGCTTCAGTGATGGCGAAATGCAGACCATCATCAATGAGAGCGTGCGCGGTTCCTACACGTTTTTTATCCAAAGCACTTGCCAACCCCACGACAATTTAGTGGAACTATTGCTTTGGATTGATACCGCTCGTCGTGCCTCCGCAGGCTATATTACAGCGGTAGTGCCCTATTTTGGCTACGCACGTCAAGACCGCAAAGACAAGCCACGGGTGCCCATCAGCGCTAAACTTATGGCCAATATGATCACGGCCGCAGGAGTAGACCGTATCATGACGATGGATCTTCACGCCGATCAGGTACAGGGCTTTTTCGACATTCCGGTGGATCACCTGCGCTCTGAAGCGATTTATGTGCCTTATTTGGAAAAACAAGACCTCTCAAAAGTCATTTTTGCCAGCCCCGACGTGGGCGGTGTAAAACGTGCCCGGATTTATGCCATGCACTTTGGCCGTGAACTGGTCATTTGCGACAAGTACCGCACCAAAGCCAACGAAGTAGCCGCCATGACCGTCATCGGCGATGTCAGAGGTGCAGACGTAATTCTTGTGGACGACCTTGTGGACACTGCCGGCACCCTGTGCAAAGCCGCAGACGCGCTCCTTGAAAAAGGTGCGAATTCAGTACGCGCTATCTGTACCCACCCTGTACTTTCAGGTAAAGCTTACGAGAATGTAGAAGCGTCTCAGCTCACCGAGCTCATCGTGTGCGACACCATCCCGCTCCGCCATGCGTCGCCAAAAATCAAGGTGCTTTCCACGGCCAATCTTTTCGCCCGCGCCATTCGCAACACGGTAGAACACAAGAGTATTGCAGCGCTTTTTCATTGAGAAAGGCTTGGAGGCGATTTCGAGGTTTATTCACCGGGTGACTTCAAGTCGCCCGGTGAATAAACCTCGAATCGCCTCCAAATCACCATGACCCACCGCATTTCCCGCCGCTCCTTTCGATTTACCCACCGCATCCTAAATATACTTTTCTGCATGGTATGGGCGTATTTATCTTCGTACCAGTTTTCTCATAGTATGTTTTGATTTTCCTACTGCTTCCCCTTCTGGCAGTAGGATTTTTTTTGAATCCGTTCTCTCCTTCAAGGGCCTCCGCTCTCTTATATAATCTTCGGTTTGGCACTTGGCGCGGCGTTCATCATCAAACGCCGCGCCGGGTGCGGGTCGCTTTACCCAACCTTTTTTGCGGTTCGCTGTTCGGACAATGCACATACTGCATTGACTCATGCTTTCATTTTCCAATAAAATATTAGTCCTCACCTCTGGCCTTTTTTTGCTGTCCATTGCTTCCTTTGGACAGGTGAAAAGTGGGGCATATAGCTTTATGCTCCATAATCTTTTGAGCCACAGCGTACCAGAAACGGGAGTGCTTGAAGCCTCGCGAGACAGCAGTTCCAGCGTTTTTCTCGATGCCCGTGAACCACGAGAATATGCCGTGAGCCATATTGCTGGAGCGATTCATGTTGGATATGACCATTTTGACTTGGAGAAACTGCCGAAAACACTTCCTAAAAACCAACGCTTGGTGGTTTATTGCTCAGTCGGTTACCGTAGCGAAAAGGTGACGGAAAAGCTCCAAAAGGCAGGGTTCACCAATGTTTCAAACCTATATGGAGGTCTTTTTGAATGGGTCAACCGGGGCTTACCCGTAGTGAACCAGGCAGGTGCCACCCAGGACGTACACGCCTTTAGTCGCTCTTGGGGGGTATGGCTGAAAAAAGGCAGGAAAGTTTATAGGTAATATTGGGATTGTATGTCA
>JBBQSW010000247.1:0-6167 GCA_038213575.1 Chitinophagales bacterium
GGTTTGAAAGTTACGAGAAAAAAATCCGGGAAGTGCTTCGCCACGAACCCTTGCCGCTTGCGGAAATTTTTAAAGCGTTTGCACTAAAACGACAGGATGCTGTGGCGCAGGTGTTGAATTATTTGCTGGACGAGGGGAAATTGGTGTCGGGCGAGGATGGTAAGATTGGATTGGATGCCTACTCTAAAAGTCCAAAGAAGTGAAAATTTAAATTTGGTTTTGCCGCATAACTTCGAGTTGTTCCGTCATTTTATTTAGAAAATCCTTGTCTCCTTCCTGTTGTTCCAAAACAATTTTTGCTTGCAAATAAAACCGCTCGCGCTCTTCCAATTTTTTAGCGATAAATTCGTGTAGATCATCTTCTTGTACCTCGGCGAGCAAGGGACGAAATTCTTTTTCGTTCTGCAGGCGTGCTGCGAGTAGGGTAGGGCTGGTTTTTAGATAAATCGTCGTCCCAATCTCGTTCATCCAATCAAGATTGTTGAAAAAGCACGGTGTCCCACCCCCTGTTGCGATGATGGACGTAGGCAAAGAAACCAGCGATTGCAAAGCATCCCGCTCCATAACCCTAAAGGCAGACTCTCCCTTTGCAGTAAAAATATGGGCAAT
This sequence comes from Chitinophagales bacterium, assembly GCA_038213575.1. Lineage (GTDB taxonomy): Bacteria > Bacteroidota > Bacteroidia > Chitinophagales > Saprospiraceae > M3007. The sequence goes on from JBBQSW010000247.1 coordinate 610, forward strand.
GCTTTCCCCGGATTGCTTGCTGATCCGTTCATCCAGATCGAGGAAAGGCATGCCAGTTTTTTCGGCCAGAAGCCGTCCCCAGTGGGTTTTGCCACAGCCCATAAAACCGAGGAGAAAAATATGGTTTTGGTTTTGCATATCGTTTTGACTGCGAATGGTTTAAAGGCAAAGATAGCCGAGTTACCTTTGCACTCCTTCATTCATACAAAACTTCCTTCCCATGAAAAATAGCCTCTTTTTGCTGTTGGTGATTGCACTCTCCTGGACTTCCTGCAAAAACGACTCTGCGAGTGTGCAAGAAATTCGCGGCGGCGGCCCCAATAGTGAGCTGATCCGAAATCCGGCCACGGCCAATATGCCCACCGACACCAATCATCTGGCACGCATAACTTTTGAACAGCCTGAGTTTGATTTCGGCACGGTGAACGAAGGGGCGGTGGTAGAGCACACCTTCAAGTTTACCAATACCGGCAAGGTGCCGCTCACGATTTTGAAGTGCCGTTCTTCTTGTGGGTGTACAGTACCTGAGTGGCCGGAGGAACCGATTCCGCCTGGCGGCACAGGCGAAATCAAAGCCAAATTCAATACTGAAGGCAAAACTCAGGAACAGAAAAAATCTATTACGGTTACGGCAAATACTTATCCGAATGAGAGTAAGGTGATGCTCAAGGGGATGGTTAATGCGGTAAAGGGGTAGGATTTGGTGGGCTTTCCAGCATAAAAAACGGTGTCGCGGTAGCGGGGCGCCGTTTTTTATGTAGTGGGACGACTTTTCAAATGGTCGTAAATAACAAACGGGACTGATCTTTTGACCAATCCCGTTATCTGGGAGGATGAGGGGTCTCGAACCCCCGACCTTCGGAACCACAAACCGACGCTCTAACCGGCTGAGCTACAACCTCCATTTTACTCTAAGCGGACGCAAAGATAGCTGTCCATTTTTAAAATACGCAAGTCCTAAACTGTGTAAAATTTTAAAAAGTTTCAGGCCGCCTTATTCACGGCCTCTTTGGGCTTGGCCAAGGGTTGCTGCCAGCCCCGTAATTTCTTGAGTAATTTGAAAAGTTTAAGGTTAAGCGAGGTGTTGGCGGTGAAAAAATGCCCATTGATTGTGATCCAATCCTTCTGCCTTTTTATCTCCTTTATTTCTTTAAAAAGCAATTTACGCGCTTTGTCAAAGGGAGCTCGCCAATAAATGGCTTGGTCGGTCATGGCGAAACCTTCCTTGCAAGTGCCCTTCAAGGAAAGGTCACAAATAAAAAAGACTTTCTCCTTCCGTTCCGCAAAAAGGTAATTTTTGCAAGCGTTGGCAAGCAAATCGCCGCGCATGGAAATAAAATCGAAGTGAAAAACCTCCTGCTCCCGTTCAAAATCAAGAAAATCTTGGATCATCAGCCACAGATCAGTCTTGCCAGCCTGCGCTTTTTCGTATTTCAGGATTTCGGGCGGGAGCATCACGCCATTAAGGTCAGGGCAATATTGAATTATGAAAAAATCAAGCAAGCCTTCAAAGGATCTGCCGATGCGCTGATCTATTTCTGGCAAACCTTCGCTGCCAAACCGTTCCCACTGAATCAGCACATCTTCGCCAATCTGCTCGGCGCGGAGTTCGTAGATTTCACGAAACTTAGACTGGTAAAACCGTTCCACATAATCGCTGTACTTCGCAACATCGTGCTCTTCCTCCACTCTGCGGCGCAAACTCCTGAAAAACAAGGCTTTGACCTGCTCCGTCAAAGTGTCGGGGTCAAAATCAAGGGCGTAAATTGGCTCATACCGGCGTTCTTCAACACCCCGATGCCGGCCTTCAAAATGGAAGCCGCAATGGTGACAAAACACGGATGCGAGCGGGCTTTGCTCCTGGCAGGCCGGACAAGGTTTCATCCGTTCCGCAACTTTGTCGCCACAACGGTTGCAAAACTTGGAGCCTGGAATGATGTCAGCCGCGCAATTTGGACAGAGGTTCATGCCTGAGTGAGGGGTTGAGGGGTTGAGGGGTTGAGGGGCAAAAATAAAACAAATTGTAGTTAATACATGATTTTATCAAACATTGTTTTGCAGCGCTATCAAAAATTTTTCAATCTGCCGCCGATGCCGCAGGATGTGCACGATGGCGTGCTCCATAAGTTGTTCAACGTCAAATAGTTGGCCCCAACGGACGCATATCTTTTGTTCTGACTCAAGTGTTTCTAATTCGATGTCGGGATGGCTCAAAAAGGTATGTTCGGTGAATGCAAAAGCGGCTTCCAATTCGGCGACATTTATAAAAAATTTACTTCAGTAATTGCGGAAACTGGGCCTTCATGCGCTCTAAACGGGGAATGGAGACATTCCGAACGTAAGGATTTTCAGGGTGATTCTTTTCATAGTTCTGGTGATACGCCTCCGCCATATAAAAGACCTTAAACGGCTCGATAATCACTGCGATGGGTTTAGAGTATTTCCCAGAATCATTGAGTTGCTTTTTATAGGCTTCGGCGAGGTTTTTCTCGGTTTCGGTCCTATAAAAAATAACGGATCGGTACGAATCTCCGCGGTCGGGACCTTGGGCGTTTACTTGCGTAGGATCTTGCGAAGCAAAATAGACCTCCAAAAGCGTTTGGTAAGAAATCATCGCAGGATCATAAAATACCTGAACGGTTTCTGTGTGCCCCGTGGTGTGGGTGCAAACCTCTTCGTACGTTGGATTTTGAGTGCGACCACCCGCGTAGCCCGATTCGGCTTCTTTCACACCTTTCAGGCTTTCAAAAATAGCCTCCACGCACCAGAAGCACCCGGATGCAAAGGTTGCGGTATCTAATTTTCCGTAAACTACCGGATCATTTTGGACCGGGCTATTGGCTTGGCTTTCGGCTGGTTTGCCTGAAAAAGCGTTGCAAGACGACAGCAAGGCAGTGGCCGCCAAAAGAGAAAAAATTATTTTTTTGAACATGGATTGGTTATTTTTTGATGAAACGTACCATTGCCGCAAAAAGCGCTCAAGGCGCTGTCCTTTGGAGGCCAAATGTTTTCCTGCGGACACGGACTAAATTATGCAATCTCCCCGCCACACGACGAACCTGCGCCCGCAGTGCAGCCGTAGCAGTGTTGATTCAGTGCAATTTCCCTTGTAGCCAGCGATTCATAATTGAATTGGCTGAGATGTTGTGATGCATCCTTAACCTTCATGTTCAGCATTTGGTTGAAATCACAGTCATATAAATAGCCATCCCAACTCACCGAAATCGTGTTGCGGCACATCAATCCTTCCACTGCTGCCGGATTGAACGCCGTGACCAACTGATTCATATAATCTTCATAATTGTCCGACTCCAACAAATAATCCAAAAAGCGGCTAATCGGCATGTTGGTGATTGCAAAAAGCCGGTTGAATTCAATGTCAAACTTGCGTTTGAGCTGCGATTTGAATTCACGCTCGAGCCCCGCTTGTCCCGCAGGCAAAAAAGCCCCGGTTGGATTGTAAACCAGATCCAGCTTGAGCCCCGTGTTTTCTTTGCCATAACCGACCGCATTGAGTTGCTGCAAAGTTTTGATGGAATCCTCAAAGACGCCATCACCTCGCTGGGCATCCGTGCGGCTTTTGCTGAAATAGGGTAGGGAGGACACGATATGCACGTTATGCTCTGCAAACCATTCTGGCAGATTATGGTATTTTTTATTGGCCTGCACAATGGTGAGATTGCAGCGATTCATAACGGTTTTGCCCAGTTTGCGGCACTCCTCCACAAACCATCGAAAGTGCGGGTTCATTTCTGGCGCACCTCCGGTTATATCCACGGTGCGGATATCGTACTTTGACAAAATGTCCAGGCAAATATCCAGCGTCTCGCGGCTCATGTTCTCCACTTTTTTGTCTGGCCCGGCGTCTACATGGCAGTGAGCACAGGTTTGATTGCATAGTTTGCCAATGTTGAGTTGGAAAATATCAATATTCGTCGGACGGAAGTTTGTGTAGCCATGCTCTGCAATTTTGGTTTGAAATGGCTGGATTTGGAGATTGCTCCGTTCTTTTCCATTCAGGACTTTGAGTTGGAAAAATGTATCTGCAAGCGCATTTCCCTGAGCAGAGAGCGATTTTGTACGTTGATGGATGGACATGGATTGGTCAGTGTGTATTAGAAACGTTGGTCTTACATGGAGAGTTTTTTGGCGTGCTTCATCATCTGGGTTGAATACACCAGGGTGATACCCGCTTTCATCGTTGCCGCCACATGGACGGCTTCCATCATTTGTTCTTCGTCGGCGCCCACTTTAAGGCAGGTTTCTGTGTAGGCGTCAATACAATAAGGGCACTGCAAAGCGTGAGAAACCGCCAGGGCAATCAGCGCCTTTTCGCGTTCGGTAAGCGCGCCTTCCTTCATAACCTCCCCATAGTAATCGAAGAATTTTTTCCCCATCGGCCCTTGCCATTCACTTATTTTTCCAAAATTGGCCAAATCCTGGGCCTCGAAGTAAGTTTTTTCCTTGCTCATGTATCTTAGTTGAAGGTTAAATGACATCGGGAAGCAGGAAATACGAGCTTCTACTGACTTTGGATTTTTCAGATCAAAGAAATTCGCCTCCATTTTCATATCGTTCCAATAAGTCGGGCCGACGGCTGCGGGTGCGTTCCAAACTTTGTTCGTGCCGCCACTCGCTGATATGTTTCTCATGGCCTGAAAGAAGTACTTCAGGCACTTTCATTCCTTCCCATTCTGCCGGGCGTGTATACACTGGCGGTGCCAGCAAATCATCTTGAAAACTGTCGAAAAGCGCCGATGTTTCATCATTCAAGACGCCCGGAATCAAACGCCCCACGGAATCTACCAGGACCGCCGCGGCCAATTCCCCACCAGACAGCACATAGTCGCCGATGCTGATTTCAAGCGTAACGTATTTTTCCCGAATCCGTTCATCAATGCCTTTGTAATGCCCGCAGATCACGAGCAGGTTTTCCTTCATGCTCAGTTGGTTGCAAAGGCTTTGGTCCAGCCGTTGGCCGTCGGGACTGGTATAGATGATGGCATCGTAACTGTGTTCGGCGCAGAGCTTATCAATGCAGGCAGCCAAAGGCTCGGGCCGCATGACCATGCCTGCGCCTCCGCCGAACTGGTAGTCGTCCACTTGACGGTGTTTTCCCAAAGCGTAGTCGCGCAGGTTGTGGAGGAAAACTTCCAGGAGGCCCTTGTCTTTTGCGCGTTGCATGATGGAGTGGTTGAGCGGGCTTTCCAAAAGCTCGGGCAGTACAGAAATGATATCGAATCGCATAGAGGGGCAAAGGTCGTGAAAATTGGCAATGTGCTCCAGAGAACAAGATCTCCGCATTTTTCAGTATGTTTTTTCTGTAAAAAAAGAGCACCGCGTGTTGTGTGAACAACATGCGGTGCTACGAATATAAAAGTGGTGTGAAAAAACACCCCTTTATGGAGAATCCATTAAAAATTTAGGCGAAGACCCAATTGAGCCTGCCCGGCCATGGCAACGGCCAGCGGCAGTCCGATCCGGCGCGCGAGCTCGGTCCAAGCCAGCCTGCCGGGACGCTGCGCGGCCGCCGGGATCCTTGGCTCCTCGAGCCAGCG
>JBBQSW010000248.1:0-6163 GCA_038213575.1 Chitinophagales bacterium
AGTCTTTGACGGTTTGTTCGACTCTTTTGAACTGATACTTTGTTGCGCCTCAGTCATGGAGAGCCCGCTACAATCCTTCGTCGCGCCTAGTCTCATCTCAAAATAATCTGACCAAACTATCAAAGACTTCGTGCCCCTGCCTCCTAGTCCTCGTACCTTCTGTGTAAGTAAATCTACATAGTAGCTTAGTGTCTTGAACCAACGGCTTTTACGGTCCAGCATCTCCAGTCGCCAGCGGAAAATGGATAGTAACCGCAAATTACAAACAAGCATATCCTCTTTCATCGAGACCTCAATACCCAATTGGAAGGCTCCGATCACCTCCCTCCACCTACCTTCCTGACTGCGAGCTTCTGCAACAATTTTGGGGTCAACTGCTTGGTAAAGCAGGGCTTGATCGCCACCATTATTGATAAAAGAGGTGTCAGTATAAAGTATATTATGGTCAGGCAAATAATATACTTTTCTGAGTTTGTTCTGAGATTCAGGCTGTTTTTTTTGGGCTGCCACTCCTATAACTTTCGGCTCATCGAAATATTTGTTTGTCAGATCCAGAGCTTCTTTTTGGCTGATATATTTCCCTTTACCTGGCGGAATATGCACTCGATATTGGCGATTGGTGATTTGCCGAACAGTAAGATTAAAGGGATTACTATAGTATGCTCGTCCTCAGCCGTCAGATCATGTTGGGAATAAAGTTGATTAGCCAGTTCTAATACCTTTGAACTATTCCAAGTCGGCACATAGATTTTCACATAAGTATCTTCCGGAACTCCATCCGCCCATTCCAACATCAGTTCGTCAGGCAGAAGCGTATCGATGATCATGCCTGGAGTGGCCTCAAACTCGAAGGTATGAAACGCCATGCGAGAAGGAGCAACACCCGGGTGACTTGCACGGGTTTGCAGCCCGCAACTGCCGCCACGACGGCTGCGAGCAACAAGAATTTTTTAAAATTAAAATATGTTTTTTGCATTGAAAATGATGTCAAATTGTTTAAAAACGGTGTTCTTTAACTTATTGAGTTAAATCCTCAGCAACAAGATTTTGTCAATTCGCTGACCGTCCATGTCCAGGACTTCTAGGCGAAAACCGTCCAGGTAAAATTTTTCGCCCGTCCGAGGAAGTGCGATGGATTTGTAAAGCACCAGCCCGGCGACCGTCAGAAATTTGCCCTGTTGCGCGGGTTCAAGTTGGAGATTGAATTGTTTCAAAAATTCTGAAATGGGGTACCGCCCGTCCACGAGCCACGAGTTTTCATCTCGCTGCACGATTTTGTATTCATCCTCATTTTGTTCGCTGGTATCCCCAACAAGCGCGTCCAGCACATCATCCATCGTGACCATGCCCCGCGTCGCGCCGTACTCGTCCACCACGATGGCATAGTGCAGTTGTTCGCGTTTGAACAGTTCGAGTATATTGTAGGCAGGCATGGTTTCATTGACGAAAATTGGCGTTTTCCAATATTTTTTAATTGAAAAACTCGGTGTGTTACTTGCCGAAAACAGGTCTTTGAGCAGCACGATGCCCAGCAAAACGTCCCGGTTGTCGTCAAGGCAAACGGGGTAGGCAGAGTGCTTTTCCGTTTCTACTTTCTGTCTGATGGAGGGCAGGTGCTCGTTTTCATTGAAATAAACGAGGTCGCTTTGGTGGGTCATCAGGGAGATAGCCTTTCGGTCGCCGAGTTCGAAAACGCGCTCGACGATGTCCTGCTCAATGTCCTGAATTTCGCCGACTTTGGCACTTTCTCGAATAATGGCTTTGATTTCCTCCTCCGTCACTGTGCTATCCATATTGCTTTTGATACCGAGGATTTTTAGAATCAAATCGTTGGTCTTGGTCAGCAGCCACACGAAAGGCGAGGTCACAATTGAAAGCCATTTTATCGGTCGGGCGAGGAGAACGGCAAGGGTTTCGGGGAAGGTCAAGCCGAGCCGCTTGGGTAGCAATTCGCCCAAAACGATAGACAAGAAGGTAACGAAAATGACGATTGCCGTGACCGCGATGTTATGGGCAAAGGGTTTGACAGCTTCGAATTTCAGGAGAAACGCCTCCACGTCTTTGGTCAAATTTTCGCCCGAATACACGCCGAGCAGGATGCCGATGAGCGTGATGCCGATTTGGACGGTAGACAAAAACTTGGTCGGGTTTTCCGACAGGTTGAGCGCAGTTTGCGCCGATTTGCTGCCTTTTTTCACTGCGATTTCGAGTTTGAACCTCCGCGACGACACGAGCGACATTTCCGCCATGGCTAACACGCCGTTGAGCAAAACCAAACCTAGGATGATGAGGAATTCCATAAAAATTACTGATTTGTTGTTTGGACTTTTTGCGAAAGCCAATGTTAGTTATTTTTCTTAAATCAAAGATTTGTAGAAAAATGTGGCGAGGATTTTTTCGGCGTACTGTTAAAAAAAACTCAAACCAAATCCTTACGCCCGAATACAGACAAAACTACCGCATTATTCTCGAAAGCTCCACTTCGAGCATCTCCGCCGTTGCCTCGCCTGTGTGCTTGAAAAGCACTCGTTTTTCGGCATCCAGCAAAATCAGGCGCGGGTACGAACTCACATTGTACAACCTCGAAAACCTCGAACGCCGCAGCGGATCATTGACCACCGTCCGTTCGGTGGGCATTTTCATGCGCTCCGCAAACTCGAAACAGGCGGCAGTTTTGTCTTCTCCACTACTGCCGCAGACCGAAAACACATGCAACCCCCGCGATTTCCAACGCTCAAAAATCTTTGTTAGGATGGGCATTTCCTTTTTGCAATGCCCGCAGTCGTGTAGCCCAAAAACCAACGCCCCCTTTTTTCAGGCGGCCACAGCCGAAGGAAAATTCATGACCCAAAAAGTGATTATCGGAAAGTAAAAGACAAGATTTCCAGCAGCATTACACTTGACGATCAATTTCCAATAAGGATATCCCCGGTTCCTCAGCTGTAAAAACATCCATCCCATGCAACGGCATAAGGTCGTTGCATGGGATGGATGTTTCTAATCTCATTTTTTGACGAGACGCTTTTCCTTCCCCCTTTTTCCAATCCCTTTTCTACCTTTGCGTCCCGTAACAAGTAAAACATACCATGACAAAATACATCTTTGTTACGGGCGGCGTCACCTCCTCGCTCGGAAAAGGAATTCTTTGTGCCAGCCTCGCCAAATTGCTTCAGGCGCGCGGCTTTTCAGTCACCATTCAAAAGTTCGACCCCTACCTCAACGTAGACCCCGGCACGCTCAACCCTTATGAGCACGGCGAATGCTATGTAACCGACGATGGAGCAGAAACCGACCTTGATCTCGGCCACTACGAACGCTACCTCAACACCCCCACCTCGCAGGCAAATAATGTAACCACTGGGCGGATTTACCAGACAGTCATCGAACAAGAACGTGCAGGGGCTTTTTTGGGCAAAACCGTGCAAGTTATTCCACATATCACCGACGAAATAAAGCGGCGGATGCTCTTATTGGGCCAATCGGGTCAGTACGACATCGTCTTGACCGAACTGGGGGGCACTGTGGGCGATATTGAGTCCCTGCCTTATGTCGAGTCTGTGCGCCAATTGCGCTGGGAATTGGGCAAGGAACACTCGTTGGCCATTCATTTAACCCTGATTCCATACCTCAACGCAGCCAAAGAACTCAAGACAAAACCCACCCAACACTCCGTTAAAGAACTGCTTAGCCTTGGGGTGCAGCCTGATATTCTGGCCTGCCGAACGGAACACCCTCTGAGTATCGAGATACGTCGGAAGTTGGCGCAATTCTGCAACGTCGAAACCTCATCGGTCATCGAAATGATTGATGCAGAGACGATTTATGACGTGCCGCTGCTCCTGCACAGAGAACGACTGGACTCGGTAGTCATCTCAAAATTGCATTTGAAAGACACCAAAGAGCCCAACCTTACTTCCTGGAAAAACTTCCTGGGCAAACTTAAAAATCCGCTCTACGAAGTCAAAATCGGGCTTATTGGCAAATACAACGAACTTCCTGATGCCTATAAATCCATTTACGAATCTTTTGTACATGCAGGTGCAGTAAATGAATGCAAGGTTCGAGTTCACCCCATTCACGCCGAAGCCTTGGAGGGGAGCTACAAGGATGTAAGTAAGGCATTGGCCGGGCTGAATGGCATTTTGGTTGCTCCAGGTTTTGGGGAGCGCGGTATTGATGGCAAACTGTCGGCCATCCGATATGCACGAGAAAATAATGTTCCGTTTTTTGGCATTTGTCTGGGCATGCAAGTTGCTTGTGTTGAATTTGCTCGCAATGTGCTTCAATTAAACGGAGCTGCCAGCACGGAGGTAAGCCCTGAAACCCCACACCCTGTCATTGACATGATGGCCGAGCAAAAAAATATCACCCAAAAAGGCGGCACGATGCGGTTGGGTGCTTATGCCTGTACCTTGAAGAAGAAATCAAAGGCACTCGAAGCCTACAAAAACGCCCAAATAAGTGAGCGTCACCGCCACCGGTGGGAGTTCAACAATAAATATTTGGCTGATTTTGAAAAGGCGGGAATGGTCGCTACCGGAATCAATCCAGACACGAATCTGGTAGAAATTATTGAAATTCCTGAACTGAAATGGTTTTTAGGTGTTCAATTTCACCCAGAACTAAAAAGTACGGTGGAGAACCCGCATCCGCTTTTTGTGGCATTTGTGAAGGCAACGATGGGGTAGGGGAGCTTCCTTCCTTCATCGGAGCAGTAAGCGCGACATTCTGGCTAACAAAATGAGTCGGCCATATTTGCGGCGAAAAAAAAATTTTATCTTGTTTCAATGTTAATTTTGACGCTTTTCGGCACTTAAATTCTGCGCTCTACTGTTTTTGGTCTAATTTTGCATCGTTTTTAAGGCTGGCACAGCCTTTGCAACAATAAGCTCAAATGCTCTGCCGTTCTACGCGCAAAGTTTTTAAAACCATCGTCAATCATCTCGCAATCAAGCATTTTCTTTTATGAAAAATTGGCAAAAATTTCTCGCACTTGCCTTCGTGGCTGCACTATTCCTCCTCGAATCTTGCCACAGGGGCTACGGCTGTCCGGGCGCTGACTTGTAATAAATATGGCACTACAATGGCTGCAGTTCGAAACATTTGAAGACATAGCGCGCATTATCAAGCGCTCGCACGAGGTTCCCTGCCTCATTTTCAAGCACAGCACTCGTTGCAATATTTGTACGATTGCTAAATACCGACTCGAAGATGACTGGGATTTTGAGCCTGATGAAATGGAAGCCTATTATCTTGATGTGCTAGAATTTCGTCCAGTGTCGCTTAAAGTCGCCGAGACCTTCCAAGTGCATCACGAGTCGCCTCAAGTTTTGCTCATTGTAAAGGGCGAGTGTATCTATGATGCGTCGCAATTGGACATCACTTTGGAAGAACTCCGAGAAGGCCTTGCCGCATAAGAAATTGATAATCAAGTCTCTATAACCGATTTTGAAAGGTGTCTACCAACGTGGGCACCTTTTTTTTATTAAGTTCATCTGAAAATATTCCTAATTCTGACCTTTACGGTGTGAAAACCTTTCGACTCGTCACTCGCTTTCTGTTTTTTGCCGTTTACACCACCCTGATCGTATCAGAGATATGGTTACGCAACCGTATTTGGGGCTCCGATATACGCAGATCCATGCGTATTCGTCGCCGATGGGCTCGGAATTTGCTTCAGGGCCTGGGTGTTTCTGTGAAAATAGAAGGAACCGCCCCGGACTTCCCTTGTTTAATGGTCAGCAACCACCGCTCCTACATTGACCCCATTTTGATATTGCGCGACGTGTATGGTTACCCCGTAGCGAAAGCTGAACTGGCCAATTGGCCGCTGATCGGAAAAGGAGCAAAAATGGCAGGCATCCTATACCTCCGGCGAGAAAGCGCAGGCAGCCGATCGGGCACACTGCGTCAGATCTTGGAAAAAATAGATGCAGGATTTTCAGTCATTATATTCCCTGAAGGCACAACTTCTGCGCTTTTTGGCACTCTTCCTTTCAAAAAAGGAGGTTTCAAACTTGCGGCACAAGCGAAGATACCCGTAGTGCCCGTGGCCCTGGTTTTTGCCGACAAACGCGATTTTTGGGTTGGTAAAGACACGTTTTTCAGCCATGCCAAACGTCGTTTTGGCGAAAAGAAAACGCACATAAAACTTTGCTACGGC
>JBBQSW010000249.1:0-6137 GCA_038213575.1 Chitinophagales bacterium
CAGACAGTGAGGTTGTACACCCAATTGGCCTGGAGTGGCGGCAACGGTGCAAGTTCGGAGGCTCTGACCCGGATAAAAAGGGGCTCGGCTGGGTTGATTTGACCCAGCGCGATTTTCATCCCGCTCCAAGGCCCCAAGGGTTCGGCTGAAATGCAGCGGGTGGAATCCGCAACGCCATCCCAAAAACCATCCGTGGTTTGGTAGATGTCCCAACCATCTGGGCGGAATTGTTGGCCAGCCTGACCATAAGGGCAAAAGTCTGTTACAAATTGGGTGAAATCAGTGAAATAGCTTTGCCCTTGGGCAGTATTGCTAAAACAGCAAAGCAAGAGAAAGTAGATTTTTCGCATGGGTGTAGCGTTTTGAAGGTGAACGTTTTGTTTAAGCTTCAAAAGTAGACCACCATCCCGCGCTCCACCTGTTTTAAAATGCCAATTGCCAACACATCGCACTGGGAAAATGAGGCTTTGACCAGTATGAGCAATTGGCAGAAAAAAACAAACCCGTCCTACGGCTTTGAGCCATAGGACGGGTAACGACCGATGAAAGTTTAGTTACTAATTTGCAGGAATGCATAACCTGAAAAATTCGTGCAAATTCGTGCAATGAGTGGCCAAACTCAAATATTCAACTTCTTCAATTCCTCCCTCAAATCGCGCAAAGGAAGGCTGCGATAAGTCATGTTGGACAATGCGGCGTCGCCCACCTTCATGTCACGCTGGGCATACTGAGGCATCCCGTCTTTGATTTTGATGGCGATGACGGTAATTTTTTGGCCCTTTGGGAGACCGTTTGCGGCATAAGTACCTTCCGAATTCCGATAGAAAGGCAACATCGCGTTGATGTCTTTGCACACGGCATAAAGTGTGGCATCTTCAACTTCGTTTATGGTCACTTGCATCTTTTCGGCGGGGTCGTTGTAAAATCGGTCGCAGTTGATCCAACCGAGTTTGCTCACCGTAGCGACATAACCTTTGAGGGCATTGTCAAGTTGTTCTGGTGAATCGGACGTAAGCAAGGCTCTTTCCTTTATTTCAGTTCGCAAACTATCAGAAATGGACCTAATGCCCGTAGCCTCGAGCATTCGACTCATGATGCGGTACATGGTATCCGATGGCAAAGAATAATTTGCCTTAGATTGAATGGCGCCAAAATCCTTGAAGTTATCAATGACTTTAATGCCAATGATGCTCTCATAAAGATTGCCCGCCTCCCTAACATTGTTTCTCGAAACACTCAGAAAGCCTCCGCCCAACATCATCAGTCGGGCTTGTTCATCAGCGGTGTTATCCACAGCCCAGTAGAGATTGCTGTACGTTTCGTATTGAAGAATGGTTTGTGCTTTCATTTTCAGGGCTTTGGCCAAACTTTTGGAATAAAGATGCATACGCATCTCCCGTTGGTATAGCACAATGGCCTGCAACCGGGTCTGGAGTTCGTTTTCCCAGGCACGATGGCCTTCTGCGTAACGGGCCTTAGATTTTTCATAACCTGCCACGTTGCGCTCGTAACGCTCAAGCAGTTGGACGTAATTTGTTGAATCGCGATCGTACATCTCCAGTCGCTCGTTGAAATACTTTTTCGCTTTTTTCAATTCCTTGCGACTCATGCGTGTCATCTCTCCGCTTCCACCTCCGAACATGAATTGCACCTCGTTCCATTCAGGTTTTTTGGGCGGACGCGGTTTGTAGGGTGCAGCAGTCAGTTCGGGCTCTGGTGGCATTTGACCTTTAAACACGGGCAAAGCCGGTTTAGGATATTCTGGCACTTTGATCGCTGCGATGCGCCTGCCAATTGCCAGGTCAATCCTGAGTTCCGTGCGGCGGGGTCGTAAAGTTTTGCGGAATTTTTGCCCCGCGGGCTTCCAATCTACCGATCCAGTTCCCACTTGCTGCGCATAAAACAACTCCATGCTGGGGTCGAAATTGCCGCCGTTGGGAATGGAAACCGTAAGCGACGCGCCATCAGCCAAGCGGAGTTCTTTGCCACCAGATTGGGCGTTAATGCGCACCATTCCGCCCGTTTGAAGAATGCGTCCTTCACTCAGGGTAGTGAGGTTGTGCAACACAAAATCGGAGGGGTCATAGGCCTCCTGCACCAATAAATCTACCTCGCCCGTTGGCACGGTGCCGTCTTCAAAGACGAAGGCGTTTGCTGGGACAATGACGAGTGTGCCTTTGGCGGCAGTGACCGTCTGTTCTTGTCCAGGTTTGATTTTCCACACCTGTTCGGTATTGGCAGAAAGCCGTTCCCGCAACGCATCGAAATCTTTGAAAAAGAAGGCGTTGACCGCCACATCCACCCGGCGGCTTTTTTGCCGGGCAAGGTCGGTGGGGCCGGCAGCTTTTCGTTCGCCCCAGTTTTGCACCTTGGCCTTGTCAGCGATCAGGCCCTTCGAGGCAAGGTAGTTTTGAACCGAAGCAGCGCGGTCAGCAGCGAGTCGGAGATTGTGTTGCTCCGTGCCACGGTCGTCTGTGAATGCTTCGATGTTGACCAGATAATCAGGTGCTTGCAGGAGTGTAGGCGCGATTTCGTCGAGGGTTTTCCGGGCTTCGGCAGTGAGTTCGGATTGATCCGTTTCAAAAAAAATGGAGGCGGTGGAAGTGTTGCCCTCCTGTGTCCGCCCGAGTCCTTCAGACTTAGTATCGGCAGCAGAGAAGGCTTTGGCGGGTAAAGGGGTTTGAGCGGTGATGATTGTGCTCGTAAAAAGGAGCAAAGCGAGAAGAAAGTTTTTATTCATACGGAAAAATTGGAAAGAATGATGGCAGATTGTTCTAAAACCGCACTTAAAGGGAGATGTCCGTATAAATATTGCATCAGCGATTTTTTTAAGAACGAGTGAATAATAACTTGAACCTGCTTCATTTCCGAAAACGCGCCAAAAAAAACGCGCCGGAGCAATGCCCCGGCGCGTAGTATCCATTCATCACAAATTACTGTATTAACGCTGAACAACAAATTTCTGCGTCCGAATGCCTGCATCGGAGCGAATTTCCAACTGGTACATACCGGCAGCCAATTGGCCTACCTCTACCCGTTGGGCAAATTCACCCGCACTCAAAAGCCCAAAATCACCTTCTAACATCAGTCGGCCCGTCACGTCGCGCACGCCATAGCGAAGCGATTCGCTTTCCGTCAGACTCAGGCTCACCCACAGCTCGTCGGTGGCAGGGTTTGGCGCGAGTTTCAGGGAGGCAAGTTTGCCATCCAATTCGTTGGTGCTCACAAACACCGGCAGTGGGAAGGTCGTGCCATCTGTCAGCGCAACCCACAAACCGAAGCTGGGCGTTCCAT
The DNA here is from genome assembly GCA_038213575.1 of Chitinophagales bacterium. Classification (GTDB taxonomy): domain Bacteria; phylum Bacteroidota; class Bacteroidia; order Chitinophagales; family Saprospiraceae; genus M3007. The sequence goes on from JBBQSW010000249.1 coordinate 3,295, forward strand.
TCAGCAAGCCCGAGGCGAACACGGTGAATGCCTCACCTTCCAGCCCTGTAAGCGGGGCGGAATAACTTTGCACCACGGTGTTGTTGTCATTGGCGGGCGTAACCGATAGGACATAATCTGTAGCCGGAACACTCAGATAAGCAGAGAATTCGGCAAATTCCAGATTATCCACGAGGACAGGGCCGTTGTAGAGCGTAACGTCTACTTCCGGAGCATCGGGTGAGCCGTGGAACGCCGCAAACTCAGCATTTGCAGGGTTGAGCGCCCGGCTGCGCCCATTTTCATTGACTTCTAAGGCAAATCCCGGATTACCACCCACCAAGCCGTTGGCGATGATGATGTAGGTTTTGCTCGTTTCCAAACCCGTTACAGGCAAGGTGTAAATGCCATCATTGATGGAGCCGCTGTTTCCTGGAGCAACTACGAGGTTGAAGGGATCGCTGGCCGGGAACAATATCATTCCAGTGGCTTGACGGAATGCAAAATTGTCCAGCAGGAGCAGCCCATCCTGTATTCCAGCGTTTGAAAAGTACACATCCACCGTTGGGTTCGGAGCGTTGTGTATGACCTGAACCCTTGCATACGACGGAATTGGGAAGGTAAAACCGTTAGACAAAGTAGCCCACAGATCAAAAGAGCCATCCGCCAACAAACCAGAGGCATACACCACAAAGGCTTCTCCTGCCAAACCTGAAAAATCCCCGCCCCAGATGCCTACAGTCTGGTTTGGATTGCTGGTTGGCACCAACTCAAAGTAATGCTCAGCGGGATCAAACGGCACATAATTCACAAAATCACCGTATTCCAAACCGCCCAAAAGGGTTGAACCATCCACATAATTGTTCAAATCTACGGAGGGAGCATCGGGCGCACCATGCAGCACTGCGATCTCAAATTTGTTTGCATCAAGTGCCCGTTCGCGACCAAGATCGTTGACAATCAGGGTGAAGGGTGTTGTTGCGTTGCCGACTACACCGCTGGCGACGACCACATAGGTTTTGCCATTTTCAAACGTTACGGGGAAGTTTGCCAACGTATCGGAAGCCGATTGGCTGGTGCCGGGTGCAATGCCGAAATTGATTTCAAAAGCCGCCGGAACGTAAATAAATTGAGTGGCCGTACGGAATTCAAAATCATCAATGAATAACCCACCGTTTGCGTAAACATCCACCGTTGGGGTTGGGCTGTTGTGGATAATTTGAACCCGCGAAACCGGTGTAAAAGGTAGTTCGATCACCGTACCATCAGGCAACACTGCAAACAAGCCAAATCCAGGATTATTGCCCAAGAACCCGCTGGCAAATACCCGGATGGCAACCCCGCCGAGTCCGGAAAGGTCTGCGTTGTAGGTGGCCAAAATTTGAGTTGAACCCGCTGGTTTTACGTCCAGGAAATAATCCGAAGAAGGCAAATTCAAATACGTTGTGAATTCGCCAAAAGCCAAATTGCTCACCAAGGTACCTGCTAGGCGCTCGGCCACATCCACGGCTGGAGCGTCGGGCGAACCGTGAAACACGCTTACAGCCGTCTCACCAGGATTCGCAATCTCCAGGGCATCATCCGCCACGGCAAGTTCAAAAGGTGTGGTTGGGTTGCCTACCACCCCATTCGCGAACACAGTGTAGGCTTTGGTGGATGAAAAGTTGACTGGGAAAGTTGCAATCACATCATTCACCGAATTGCTCGTTCCCGGTGCCACGCCAATAGAAATTGCGCGGTCAGCAGGAATATCTACAAACGGGGTAGCTGTGCGAAAAGCGAAGTTGTCGAGCAACAACGAATTGCCTGCATAGACGTCTACGGTTGGATCAGGTGAGTTGTGTACGATTTGTACCCGTGAGGTCGGAGTGAGTGGAAGTTGGAGCACGGTACCATTCGGCAAGGCTGCAAACAATCCAAAGGCGGGAGAACCGCCCAGCAGGCCGCTGGCAAAAACATACGCAGCACCACCCGCCAAACCGCTCAAATCAGCGCGGTAGGAGGCCACCACATTGGGGCTGCCCGTAGCACGAACTGCAAGGTCGTATTTGTCAGGTGTCAGGCCAAGGTAAGGAGTGAATTCACCGTAAGCAAGGTTTTCGACCACATTATTGGCCAAAAACACGGCGTCCACATCCACTGCTGGCGCATTGGTAGCACCGTGCAACACTGCTATATCTACGTTTCCTGCGATGGCAGAAGTTTCTTGGCCACCATCATTGATATTAAGCGTGAACGGTGTGGTTGGGTCACCTACAATGCCAGAAGCGGTCACGATATAGGTTTTGCCCTGCTCCAGGTTCACGTCAAACGTTGCGATGGCATCCGCAGCAGAAGCGCTGTTTTCGGGCGCAATCCCCAAGGTGATATCTACACCAGCAGGTACGTCAATGAATGGCGTAGCGGTACGGTACACAAAGTTGTCTATCAACAAATCGTTGTTGGCATACACATCTACCGTTGGCGATGGGCTGTTGTGGATGACTTGTACACGCGCAAATGCTGGCGGAGGCGCCAATGGAAGTTCGATCACGGTACCATTAGCCAGAGCCGCAAACAAGCCAAAGGCTGGCGTGCCACCGAGCAAGCCGCTGGCGAACACGCGGGCAGCACCACCAGTCAAGCCGCTCAAGTCAGCTACATAGGTGGCCAGTACGTTCCCGCTTCCCGAAGGGATCACTTGCACCTGATAAACAGCTGGATCTACGCTGAGGTAGGGGCTAAATTCAGGGTAAGCAAGGTTGCTCAGAACCGTGCCCAATCCTACCACAGCAATGTCCACAGCAGGCGCATCGGGAGAACCGTGCAATACGTTGAAATCTACTTGCGCAGGGTTGATGGCTGCTTCGCGAGCATTGCCGTCC
>JBBQSW010000250.1:0-6131 GCA_038213575.1 Chitinophagales bacterium
AGAATATATTCAACCCCATTCGGGGTTGTTACCATTGCTTATATTCCCCCCGATTGCATCGGAGGCTATTCATGTTTGACCCTTTCAGGGTCTTAAGTCAACGACATTGCCCTACGGGGCTGATTTGACAAAGTAGAATTAGGGGGAATGGTAAAAAACTGTTAAAACGAGACTCGAAGCGTGGCCATCCAATGCCGCCCAGCCTGGGGGAAAAACCCGGCTTGGTGGTAAACGTTGCCCCCTTCCAAGCGGGTGTAGGCATCATCTGGTCGGGCATCGTAACCCGCCGATATGTAGCGATAGGCCCATCCGTTGGACGAATATTTATTGTCAAGGAGATTGTTGAGCGAAAAAATCACACTTACCTGTTTTCCAATCACTTGTGCTAGGTCAAAGTTGATTCTTAAGTCGCTGACGAAGTAGCCAGGCAAAGATGTTTGGGCGTTGGAAGTATTGTCCAAAAACTGTGGAGAAACGTATTTTCCAACGAGGGTAGTGGACAGCTCCGAGGTCTTCGAAGACCCCCGAGGTTTAATTACAAATGTCGCCTCAGCCCGTGCAATCAAATTGGGAGAGAACGCCAAATCCGAATGGTGGTGTACAGTAGCTTCTTGCTCGCCCGTGTCCCAGTTGTCTCGGTATTCCGTAAATGACCGTATTTTGTTTTGGCTGAACGCCGCACTTCCCGCCAGGGTCAAAAGTGATCCGATTTGACCCTTTGCTTCGATTTCAATGCCCCTGCGCCAGCTGTCTGGCACGTTGGTCCGAATATAGGCGCCTACATCATTGATGCGCCCATTCAGCACAAGTTGGTCACGGTACTGCATTGAAAAAAAGTTGACCGAGGCAGACCATTTTTCTCCAAATCGCCGAATGCCGGTTTCAAGGTCTAGCATTTGTTCGGGTCGCGGGCGACTGTTTGGAGTGCTTTGTGTATAATCATCACGATTCGGCTCACGATGCCCCACTCCCAAAAACGTATATGCCTGCCAGGCATTTGAAATCGAATAAGTTGCGCCAATTTTGGGATTGAAAAACCCGAGTGTTGCGGTTTGTTGCACATTGTTCAATTCATTGTCAAATCCAAAAAATCGGTAGCGAACCGCTCGAATTTGCAAATCCAAAAACGCCGTAAAGTCTCGCACAGGGGACACTTCGATTTTCAAGAAAACATTGGCGTCCTGTTTGTTGGCCGTGTTTTCATAATATCGGTAATCATTGGGCGCTCCAGTATAAGATTCGGCCCAAATGACCTCGCCAAAGTGTTTGCCTTCGTAACGACTCCATGCGCCGCCCAACAAAAACATTGATTTCCAATCGTTTGCGGGCAACCAGCGCAGGGCAAAGGTGCCGCCGTAAAAATCATTGTCCAACCAACGGCGGCGTACTAGGTCTATCGGAGGTATCACCGGGTCCACAACAAAACCAAGCGGCAATCCGTAATCGGCAATGTCCTGATCGGCCTTGTATTGTTCGTAATAACCAAAGCCCTGAGTATAGTGGCCATTGAGTTGCAACTCCAATTTGGGCGATAGAAGGCGTTTGTAATGGGCTAAAAAGTGTCTCTGAGTATAGTTGTCCACCTCGTCGGGATAAGCTGAGCCGGGGCGTTCCATACCAGCGGTATTAAAAGTTCTAAGGCTGTCATTATTAAGGTATTGCGCCGGGAGTCCATTCCAAGCCTGGTAGGTGATTTCATGGCCAGAAAGCAAATGAACCTGTGCAGATTGCTGCTCGTCTATATAAGCGCCGCTCAAGTGCAGCGCATTCAAGTCCACCGCAGCGCGATCCAGGTAACCCTCGGCATAAATCCCGGACACCCGTGCAGTAAAAGCCACTTTTCTCTGCGTATTCCCAATAAGTCCTGTACCCACTTGTAGCGAGTGCTTGCGGGTGTTAAATGAACCATAGGTGTTGCTAATGGTGGCAAATCGCTCGCTTGCTATGTTTGAAAGGTTAAGGTTCACGCTTGCGCCAAACGCACCGGCCCCATTGGTGCTAGTACCCACGCCTCGCTGGACTTGGATTTCGGCAGCACTCGAAGCCAAATCAGGCAAATCCACCCAAAAAACCCCCTGACTCTCGGCGTCATTCAGGGGTATTCCATTGATGGTAACATTGATTCGGGTGGGGTCGCTGCCTCGGATGCGCAAACCCGTGTATCCCGTGCCCGTTCCCCCGTCAGAACTTTCCACCAGAGAGGGCACCGCAGAGAGCAGATAGGGTATGTCCTGCGCGTGATACTGCTTCGCGAGATTTTCTGCCGAAAAATTGGTGTGCGGCACAGGGCTTTTGGCATCCGTTCGGGTTGCTTGCACCACTACTTCGGTTAATTGGATGGTGGGTGATGGGTGGTGGGTGGTGTCTGATTGGGCGGAAATCGCAAAAGGAAGCCCGAAAAGCAATGAAGAAGCCAATAAGCCAATTAGGCTCGATGAGCATTTCCGCCGATACGAGGCGATTGAAACATTAAAATGAAACATTAAAAAACGAAAATTGAGTGAAACATCCGCTTCCGAAGGGGCTTCGGAAGCGTAGTGATGCCACTACCCCTTATCAATTCCTTACCCAAAATTACTTGGGCAAGTTCGATGGGTGTAATCTCAGTTCGCCGAACCTGAGAACAGGTAAACCAGCGAACACCCCAATGACTGGGTGCAAAGATCAGAAAAACGCAGCGTATTAATACCGTATATCCCAATAAAATGGCTCTTCTTCCTTTATATGATCGTCAATTACCTTTTTGAGGGCTGCGCGGTATTCAGCTTCGGTCGCTTTTTTGCCTTTTGTTTTTTTGGGTGGAGCAAATTCGGTAGTTAGTTTTTTTGCTTCGATCCGATTGGCGGTTAGATTCATAGCGCCATTATTCACGTCCGCTTCCAGGATAAGCCCAGGAAGGCCACATAGCCGCTCTGGGCCACCGCTGTGGGGGATATCCAACGCGAACCAAACGATTATTTTTTGCTGCTTTAGGGTATCTTCCCAACTTGCATTCATACAAAGATGTCCGGCCACTTCTTTCAGATCGTTCAATATCTTCCAGTCTTGACAACGCATGGAATCTTGCACCAGATACGTTTTGCCTTGTACCGTAAGCGCATCAAACATCGTATTTTGAACAAAATCACGCTTGGTATAAAACGTCTCTTTGCGCCATGAGTAACCTTGGTCATCAGGTTCTGCGCGTTCTTCTGACTCCAGATATTTCGTCTGGGTGGGGTCAAAATGCAAAATGGTATATTCCTTCCACTCGGAACGCTTCCCCCACATGTAGGCGACGCGTTCTTTCCGCTGTTTGCTCATATAGCTAAGCGCCTCCATTTTTTTAGTCCAATTGTGTGTCACAAGATATCGGATGGTGCCTTCTGTGATAGGTTCAGGATTAGAAGTTTCCTGAGCAAAGGCAAGCGTTTGGAGGAAAACAAGAAGGCAAAGGATCAAGGGTAGTTTTTTCATAAAAATGGATGTACTATAAACCTGTTTAAAAGAAGGCAAGCAATTTCCCGCACAAACACTTTTTGTGCCGTTTTATTTTTCAGAACGATAAACATCTCCCACCTTCGCTCAATCTTTGACTAGTAAATGGGGCGACTGTTAGCCGCCACTTTTTTCTCCCTAACTTTGCGCCATGAATCGCGCTACCCTCGTTTCCGAAATATTCCGCAAAAAAACTTTCTTATGTGTCGGCCTTGATACCGAGCTGTCCAAAATTCCGCCGCATTTACTGGGTTCGGAGGATCCCATTTTGGAGTTCAACCGCCAAATAATAGACGCAACACGCGAACTTTGTGTGGCCTACAAACCCAACATTGCTTTCTACGAAGCCCTGGGCCCAAATGGCTGGCATACCCTCGCTACAACCCTCGAATACATTGGTGACCAACACTTTATCATCGCCGATGCAAAACGAGGCGACATTGGGAATACCAGCCGCATGTACGCCGAAGCCTTTTTCAACCAATTAGGCTGCGATGCCGTCACCGTTGCGCCTTATATGGGCGAAGACAGTGTCGGCCCTTTTCTGGGATTCGAGGGCAAATGGGCCATCCTGTTGGCACTCACTTCCAATCAGGGAAGCAATGACTTTCAGCGTGACTGGCTCGAAGACTCCCGCCAAGCAGTCTGGGAAAAGGTGATGCAGCGCAGCCAGCAATGGGGAACCCCCGAAAACCTAATGTTTGTCATAGGCGCCACGCACCCCGAGGCTTTTATCCGAGTCCGGGAAATTGCCCCTGAGCACTTTCTCTTAGTACCTGGTGTGGGCGCGCAAGGCGGCGATTTGGCAGCAATTTCTGAACATGGAATGAACCAAGATTGCGGTCTGCTCGTCAATGCCTCCCGCAGCATTCTTTACGCCTCTTCTGGCGAAGATTTTGCCAAAAAGGCAAGCGAAGAAGCAAAAAGGTTGCAGCAAACCATGAAAACGCTGTTGGAATCTCTGAGAAATGAACGATGAACTTTTAATGCGCCGATGTTTCCAACTAGCTCGTCAAGGTTCAGGGCATGTTTCGCCCAACCCGATGGTAGGAGCCGTGCTGGTGCACAAAGGCATGATCATCGGTGAAGGCTGGCATCAGCGTTGGGGCGAGGCACATGCTGAAGTAAATTGTCTACAGTCTGTTTCCCTTGAAAACCAAGCACTTATCCCCTACTCTACCTTATATTGCAACCTTGAGCCCTGCTCGCACTTTGGCAAAACACCCCCTTGCACTAATCTAATTTTAGAGCGAAAAATACCAAAGGTGGTGGTGTCCAACACAGATCCTAACCCCCTCGTGGCCGCAAAAGGCTTGGCGAAATTGAAAAACGCAGGTGTGGAAGTAAGTGCAGGCGTTTTAGAGACGGAAGGCCGTTGGCTCAATCGAGCATTTTTTACATGGATAAATGAGCACCGGCCGCGTGTTATTTTGAAATGGGCACAAACCCAAGATGCTTTTTTGGGGAAAAATGGAGCGCGGACGGCTATTTCCAGCCCATCAGCATTAAGACTCGTGCACCGTTGGCGATCAGCATCTGATGCAATTTTGGTGGGAACCAACACGGCCTTACTTGACAATCCACGGCTGGACGTACGGTATTATTTTGGGAAAAGTCCGCTTCGAATCGTATTTGACACACACGGCAAAATTCCGTCCAACCATCACTTGCTGGATGATTCTACCGAGACCTGGGTGTATGGAAGTTCAAGCATTGCAGCACAATTTAATAAAACCGAATTTATCCCCACAGAAAGCAAAGTGCTGATTCCTAACCTTTTAGAATCCCTAAAAAATTCAAACCGTGCTATACTTCTGGTAGAAGGTGGGGCTGATATTTTGAATCAGTTTTTGGCCACCGGTTGTTGGGACGAAATCAGGGTACTTGAAAACAAGCAGCGCCTGGGGGGAGGGTTGGTTGCTCCGCAAATTCCAGCCAATGCTGTTTTGAAGGAACAATTTCAAGTCGAAGAAGATACTGTGTGTATTTTTGCCAATCCAGTTATTCCAGTCCAATCCTGACAAACCTGCCATGCAAATCACAAAACTAGGACTTCAACTCCCAACCGACCCTCGATGGGTGAACCTTGCCGAAATCGAACTCGGCGAAATCCTTACCGATCATGCTTACTGCGAGCAGAAGGCCGCAACCTCCTGTATTTCGCTCATTCAAGCTTATCCAGACCATACTGAACTGGTGGAAGAAGTAGCACCTATTGTGACCGAAGAATGGGGGCATTTCAGAATGGTTTTGGCCGAACTGAAAAAACGCGGTCTGCAACTGGGTCGTCAACGGAAAGACGAATATGTGAACCAACTCCTTGGTTTTCAGGAGAAAGGACAGCCCAGAGAACAAGCACTACTCGACAAACTACTTATTTGTGCCATGATAGAGGCACGCAGTTGCGAGCGATTTAGATTGCTTTCCTTGCACTGTTCAGAAGAGGATTTGCGCGGATGGTACCACAAGTTCATGATTGCAGAGGCGGGGCATTACCGTCTATTTTTAGATTTGGCTGAACTCTATTTTGAAAAAGAAAAAGCACAGGCACGTTGGAGAGAATGCCTTGTTTTTGAAGCCTCCATCATGGAAAATCTGCCTCCACGAGGGGATAGGATGCACTAGTGGCAGGGGCACGAAGTCTTTGACGGTTT
>JBBQSW010000251.1:0-6043 GCA_038213575.1 Chitinophagales bacterium
GGTCAACGCTCAGTGATCCTTATTTGTCATTTTCCGCTTCTATGAATGCCCTCGCTGGCCCCCTGCACGGCCTTGCAAACCAGGAAGTTATCCGTTGGCTTCAGAAAATGGTGGACACACTGGGCACCAGCAAACCCAGCCGCGAACAGATCAGCGATTATGTAAAAAGCACGCTTGCCAGCGGACGCGTCATACCCGGATACGGCCACGCCGTGCTGCGCAAGCCCGATCCTCGTTTCATGGCACAAAGGCAATTCTGTGAAGACAATGTGCCTGACGACGAACTCGTAAAAGTGGTTTGGAAAATTTTTGATGTGGTGCCACCCATCCTTAGCAGCCTCGGCAAGGTAAAAAACCCTTGGCCCAACGTGGATGCACATTCAGGTGCCGTACTCATCCACTATGGCCTCACCCAATACAATTTTTACACCGTTCTTTTTGGCGTGAGCCGTGGCCTTGGGGTATTGGCTGCCCTTTGCTGGGCTCGAGCCTTGAATCTTCCGCTGGAGCGGCCAAAATCTGTCACTACGGCCTGGGTCAAAGAGTATTTAGAAAAAGAAGGGAAGTTAAAAGCGGAGGAGGTCTAGTGAAAAATTTACGATTTACGATCTTTTTGATCCGAAGAAAGTATACATTCTGCCTTTTTCGGATCAAAAAAATCGTAAATTGTAAATCACTTTTTCCGATCCAATACATCCTTCACAGCCCATAGGATGTCCTTTTTGCCGAGACCATATTTCTCCAGCAGTTCAGCGGGTTTTCCACTTTCGCCAAAGGAATCGTTCACACCGACATATTCCATGGGCACTGGCAGATTGTGGACAATCAGATTGGCGATGGCATCTCCCAGTCCACCGTTGCGCTGGTGCTCCTCTGCTACTACCACAGCACGCGTTTTGCTCACAGAATCCAGAATTGCCTCATTGTCAAGCGGCTTTATGGTGTGGATATTGATTACTTCGCAGGAAATACCTTGCGCGGCAAGTTCCTTTGCGGCCTCAATACTCGTCCAAACTAAATGCCCCGTAGCGAATATGGTCACGTCCGTACCCGATGCCAAGAGCAGAGCCTTGCCAATCTCAAATTTCATATTTTCGGTAAACATGGGCCATGCCGGGCGGCCAAACCGCAGGTAAACCGGACCGTGATGTTCAGCAATCGCCAGAGTCGCAGCCTTGGTCTGATGGTAATCGCAAGGATTGATGACCGTCATGCCAGGCAACATCCGCATCATGCCAATGTCTTCTAGTATTTGGTGGGTTGCGCCGTCTTCTCCAAGCGTCACGCCTGCGTGGGAGGCGCATATTTTGACGTTTTTATGCGAGTAAGCAATGCTTTGCCGGATTTGGTCATAGACACGGCCTGTAGAAAAATTGGCGAAGGTACCCGTGAATGGAATCTTCCCGGCAGTGGCCAAGCCTGCGGCAATGCCCATCATATTGGCTTCAGCGATGCCGATTTGGAAAAAACGTTCTGGGAATTCCTTGTGAAAATGCTGCATTTGCAGGCTTTCCATGAGGTCGGCGGTAAGGCCAACGATGTTTGGGTTCAGGCGGCCTGCTTCAAGCAGGCCTTGGCCGAAGCCATCACGGGTGGCTTTTGTGGCGGTGGAAGTTAGGTCGTTGATGTTCATTTAAAAGATAGATGTCTTGCTGGCAAAGTCTGATCCGACGATTTCGCCCCGCAAAAGAACCAAAAACCTGGCTAACCAAAGGCTGTTCTTCCCAGTCTTTTTACCACTCACTCCTTTATCCATCGCACTACCTGGTCATCCCCGATTTCTGTGATGATGTGCGCGTAATAAATCCCAGCAGGTAGAATAGACGCGTCAATGGGTAAGGCCATCTCTTTTTCGATTTCAAAATCCCATGAAATGCCCATTCTATAACCCGTTACATCCAGTATTTCGACCGTGACGCTCATGGGTTTCTCCGAAAAAAGATGGAGGGTGCAACGATTAGAAGTGACGTTTGGTCGCATTTCAGCCTGGAATGCGAGGTTGCGAATTTGGATGGTTTTTACGTCTGTGAAATTGTCCTTTCCATCAAAGTCCATTTGCCGCAGTCGAAAAAAATGGTTTCCCGCCTTGAGCTCTGGCACTTCGAATTTATATTCAGAAAGCAGATCCGAATCGCCTTTCCCTTTTACAAAACCCAGCGTTTGCCAATGCCCTGTGCTGCCTACGCTATGCTGCACTTCGAAGCCATCGTTGTCACGCTCCAGTGCGGTAGCCCAGGTCAGCAAAGCACCGGCACCTTCAGCGACCGCATCGAAGCGAAGCATCTCCACCGCTGCGGGTACTAAAAGTGCCACATCGAGTATCGTGAGTGCGCCATTGGAAAGTGAGACCGTCCCGGTCCAGGTTTGGAAACCAGTTTTGCTCACTTGCACGTCATAATCTCCACCTTCGTGCCAGCCCGTTTTGTAAAGGCCGGAACCGTTGCTCGGCACACTAAGCGGGGTGCTTAGCACCTCAATCCTTGCAGCAAATATGGGCGTTCCATCAGAGGCCTTTGTTATTTTCCCCTCTAAATGGCAGGCCCGTACATAGTTGGGAGAAAGTATCCACAATTCACCATCGGTTCCATTTATGTTTGTAATATTTGAAGCCAATATATTTCCTGAAGGAAGGTAAGGGTAGACACCCCAACAACCAGAGAACCCATTACCCTGATCATTCGGGTAAGTATCATAGTTGCCTACCTGTATGAGGTTCTGCGGGCGGGTCACGTCTACAATGGTAAACCCGTCTTTATACCAGGAAGTAATTGCATAATCATTCAAGATGTAGGTATTGTGCACAATAGAGCCAGAACCCGGGTTACTTTGGATACGATCTGTTTCGATGATATCGCCATAGTCCGAAATGTCATACGCCGTTAAGTATGAGCTGCTTACCTCATCGGTTGTGTATAAAAAATTGCCGTTCCGCCAGGTATTGTGCGGGAAAGTATTGGGGGTATTAAAGGTGCCCAGCGTGTTGGGGTTATTTTTATTGGACATGTCTACGATGGCCACATAGCCTCCAAAAATATGCGCGGAGTACATTATATCGCTGTCTGCATAGCCATCATGTACATACTGGCTCCCACCGGGTGCAGCGTATACGCCCACATAGTTTGGATTAAATGGGTCGGCCAAGTCAAAGACTAGAGGTCTTCCAAGGTTACTATTGTTACTTAATTGGCTGCCGTAGACATAAAGAAATCCCTCCGTTTCGTCAACATGGAGGGCATGTGCTGCCACCAATAGGCCATTGATTGCACCGTTGCCATTATAATTGTGATAATCAGCGGGAGGAGGCACATTCGGCAGCTCCGACAAGTCTACAATCAAAACGCCGCCGCCGCCTTCAGAAACGACATAAGCAAAATTCTGGTAGGTTTTCACCTCTCGCCAGTCACTAGCCGGCCCTCCAATCAGGACAATCTCGGTAGGTGAAGATGGGTCGGTCACATCCACGATGCTGAGACCGTTTTTGGCACCCACAAGGGCGTACTCGTTTCCACCTGCCGCATAGCCCCAAATATTGGCTAGCCGCTGATTGGGGTAAGTGAGGTTACCCAAAAAGGAGACGTTGATATTCTGAGCTCGAAGTACGCATGAAAGCGCAAGCACTAAAAGTAGAAATATTTGCCGCATTGGTTGAAAATTTATCACACAAAAAAAAGCAAAAACTGCGGCTTTTAAGGATTATCCGTCATTTCTTTTCCAGTCGCCACTCCCAAATCTTCCCGTCCTCAATGTCAATGTGCTCCTCAATGAATTGAAAACCAATCTTTTGGAGCAAATAATTGGAGGCATTTTTTTCAGCCAGCGTGTGTGCAGTTACAATTTTCACCGATTCGTGGGTGAAAGCATTTTCCACCAATATACGCGCAGCCTCGGTCGCAAGTCCCTGACCTTGATAGGTTTCCGCAATCTCGTAGCCAATTTCAACTTCACCCGCCAAGCTCGGCGTACCTTTGTAGCCGCAAGTTCCGATAAGCCGCACATCCCGGCGATGTATGATGAGGAAGTTCCACCAACCCAGATCGGCCTCGTGTTCGCGTAAAAAATCGCGCATCCAGATCATCGCCTCCGGGAAGTGTAGCCAGTGCTCTGCAAAATCTACCCCGCCCAGAAGCGCTGAAAGCGCAGGCCAATCTTCGTCTGCAATGGCTTCGAGCATGGGTAAATTGGCGGGAACCAGAAAAAGTCGTTCGGTTTGTAACATAACGCGACAAGATTCAGGAAGTTTTTTCAAATGACGATGAACAAACTAATTCAAAATTCAATCGGCGGGAGCATCGCTGTCAAACAAGCCATGCTGGCCGATGATCTTTTTCTGCAAAAAATAGAATTAGCCGCGCAAATGCTGGTCAACACGTACCAAAACGGAGGCAAAGCTCTTTTCTGCGGGAATGGAGGCAGCGCAGCAGATGCACAACATCTCGCGGCAGAACTCTCCGGGCGTTTTTATTCCGACCGGCCACCCCTCTACGCGGAAGCCCTGCACGTCAACTCATCCTACCTGACGGCAGTGGCCAACGATTATGGGTACGATGCGGTGTTCGCCCGAATGGTTCAGGCCGCTGGTCAGCCTGGGGATGTATTAGTGGCGCTCAGCACCTCCGGCAATTCACCCAACATATTGAAAGCCATTGAAATGGCCAAAGAAAAAGGGATGACCGTACTTGGCTTTACGGGCCTGTCGGGTGGTAAAATGGCCTCTCTTTGTGATATTTTGCTGAATGTTCCTTCTTCGGACACCCCGCGAATTCAGGAATCGCATATCTTGATTGGGCATATCATTTGTCAGTGGGTGGAGGAGGTAATGTTTGGCGAGCGTTGAATATGGGTCACCTCCACCTCACCCTCTTTTTCCCAACCAAAACCCAGGGCACTACCACGCCATAATAAACCGCGAGTAGCGGATCAAATAAGGGTATCCGCCACCATAGACCCGGCTCGCGCAGCACGCGCAGGATTTTTCCAAAAACAAAAAGGACTGAAAAAAAACGCAAGAGGAAAACCCCTAAGACAATTTCAGGTGCAAAGCCAGCCAAAACCAACACGGCAAACAGGAAATAAAACCCTGCCTGCGAAAGCCCAAGCATCGCCAACAAGATTTTATGAGGCCACCTGTACGCAGTTCCCGCCGCCAAATGCCGTTGTTTCTGCCTGAGCCAAGCCGGCCAACTGGTCGGCGAATTGGAATATACAAATGATTCGGGTGTGAGGCAAATAGCCGTATTCCGGTCATTCGCTGTTGCATTCACCAACAAATCGTCGTCGCCTGAAAGAATGTGCGCATGAGCCGAAAAGCCCCCTACCCTATCAAAAACTGACCTTTGGAATGCCAGATTGCGCCCAACGCCCATGTAAGGCATCCCTGCTAACGCCAATGAAAAATACTGTGCGGCTACAAAAGCGGTTTCGTAGCGCGAAAATGTAGAAACGAGGAACGACGAACGATGATCCTTTTCACCTTGCGAGATCGGTCCATACCCCAGTACAATTTCAGTTTCAGGATTGGCGATCAACATGGCCGTCATGTGTGCGAGCCAGCATGTGCTAGCCGGTTCGCAATCGGCATCTGTGAGCAGAATCAGATCGTATTTTGCAGCAGAAATCCCCAGTGTCAGGGCGTTTTTTTTTCCCGGAGAAGTCTTTTTTTCAATGGTCAACACCCGCATACGTTCAGGATTTTTTTCCTGAAAAAACCGCAACACGTCGGGGGTTTCGTCCTCCGAAGCGTCATCCACCACGAGCAGTTCCCAATCACTTTCATACTGTTGCGCCAAAACCGCAGGCAAATAGCGGCGCAGATTTTCGGCTTCGTTGCGGGCGCAGAGGAGGATGCTGGTGGATTGGTGATTGGTGGATTGGTGCTTGGTGGATTGGTGATTGGTGGATTGGTGATTGGTGGATTGGTGATTGGTGGATTGGTGGATTGGCCTAAGCCCTAGTTTGCCAAAAACACCCCACCATGCTACCAATTGGACGAAGGCAGCAAGGGTATAAAGCCCAAAAAGTAATTGCCAAAAAATTTCTGGAAGCG
>JBBQSW010000252.1:0-6042 GCA_038213575.1 Chitinophagales bacterium
AAACTTACTTTTTTTAATACTTCGGGCAAGCGAATCTTGGGTATGGTATTGTATTTGGGCTTGGGAAGTTATTACCCAAAGCAATAAGGTGAGCGTGTTGAAAATTTTTTTCATGATAAAGTGGATTGGGTTTGTTTTCAAAGAAGCCATGAACGTCGTACTAGTTTAAGAAAGTATCCTAGGAGAAGTCGTGCTCTAGCTCCAAAATCTCTGCTTCGCCTTACCTTCACACCAGATTTCCCCATTCCGACGTTTACTTTCCAAAATAAAATGCCAAGGGCTTTGGGTGAAAACCAAAATCTTGGTGTCCCTTTGTCCTTTCGTGTAATAAGAAAAAAAATTTCCTTTTTCAAGATGCAGCCAGTTTTCTCCACCACTTTCCCCCGCATGTTTTTTGCCAACCATTTGCACCGCGCGAGACCTATTAGGTTTTCAAAACCTTACAAGTCTCAAAATATAGCCGCTTTTTTTATTGCGCTTATATTTCTTCTTTGCGCAGGCAAGATTTCCGCTCAAAAATTTCCCGAAAACACCAACGAGTTTGTGGACAAATTGGGCGAATACATGACGCTATCCAAACGACCCGACATGGAGGAATCCTTTGCCGTTTTCAAAAAAATGCACAAAGCGGGCGGTTTCCCGGAGTGGCAAATGAAACGCATCGTATCCGTGGCAAACCTCATGGGCAACCAAAACCTCCCCGCTTTCCCGTATTTCAAAAACTACGTCAATGCAGTAGTAGCGGCCAAAAACGACCGAGATACCACACTTTTCCGCCGTTGGCACACCTTCACAGAAGAATCGCTGGCGGGTCTGGAAAAAGGCCGTACCAAGTCGGTGGGACTCCTGTTGGAATTCTCTGTGGACTTTATGGAACAGCGTGCCCTGAAGAGCGGCGAAGGAGGCTCTGCTACCTGGAAAATAAAAGGCGGCAAGTTCGACTTTGCATACAGTGACCGCGAACCAAGCCTGGTGTGTACGGGCGTAGATCTCATCGGTACGCGGAAGACAGACTCCGTGACCATCCACAATACATCGGGCCTGTACAAACCTTTCGAGCAAATGTGGATCGGTGTAGGCGGTAAGGTCTCCTGGGCCGAGGCGGGCATGGACTCAAGCATTTACGCCCTGCTCACAAAGTACAAAGTAGAGGCCCAAAAACCACTTTTCAGTTGTGATACAGCCACCCTTTTTTACCCGCTCTATTTCAAAGAGGGCGTCAAAGGGAGTTTTGAAAACAATATTGTGGTGCGGCCAAAATTGGCTTCAGCCAAGGCAGATTCCCTGCGCGATGTGCAATTTCCGCGCTTCCAATCCTTTGAAAAAGTATTGAAAATCAACCGTATCGGCGACAATATCGAGTACCTCGGCGGGTTTAGGCTGGCTGGTAATTCGTTCTATGGGTATGGCACGGGCAGCGAGCCGGCGCAGATGACGGTATACAACAAGAAACGCGAAAAAGTCTTCCACGGTAAAGCCAATTTGTTTATCATACGACGCGGTGTGAGCGTTGTGGCAGAGAATGTGGATGCCAAACTGTTCATGGACACCGACAGTCTTTTCCATCCAGCGGCGGACTTCCGTATTGATATTCCCAAACAGGTCATCACGCTGATGCGGGGCGAAAAAGGTTCGTCGCGCAACCCGTTTTACTCCTCGTTCTACAACATGAACCTGAACACGGACAAGCTTGCCTGGCACTTAAATGCCGACTCGCTTGAAATTGGGGGGAGTACGGGCATCAAAGGAGTGGCGAAAAAAGTGGAATTTGAGAGCAGCAACTTCTACGACGCCTCCGTGTATCTGCAAATGCAGGGTCTGGCCACCCACAACTCGGTGAGCACACTTTATGCACTTTGGCTCAAAACAGACAAAGACAAGGACGACAACGGGCGCATCGTGACGGACAACCAGTTTGCCATGGAGATAAACCCCAATTTTGACTATTCAAGCATTCAAAGCCTGCTGGCGCAAATGGTGGAAGAAGGTTTTATCAACTATTACTTTAGTCGGCACGAGATTGAGCTCCGCGACAAGTGTATCCACTACGCACTCGCCAGCCAAGGAAAAAAGGACTATGATGCCATTAACATCATTTCAGAAAGCACCACCACGAATGCCAAGCTTAACCTCAAAACAAAAGAAACCGAAATTTACTCCGTCAAAAAGCTCGAACTAAGCCAGCGTCAGAAGGTGGCCCTGATCCCCAACGAGAATGAACTCACGCTCCTCAAAAATCGCGATATGCGTTTTGGCGGTCGGCTCTATGCGGGTTTGGCACTCTTTCAGGGCCGCAATATGAGTTTTGTGTACGACAAGTTTGAGGTGGATTTTGACTCCGTGCAACACCTCGATTTTTACATCCCCACAGGCAAAGAAGACAAGAACGGCCAACCCATCGCCAATGCTATGAACTCCAACATTGAGCACCTGAGCGGGGCGCTTTTGGTGGATGCCCCCAACAACAAATCGGGTAAGGAGGAAATGGGTATTTTCCCTTCGTTGCAGTCCAAAAAACACTCCTTTGTGTTTTACGACCAACCCAAAACGCAAGCTGGCGTGTATACCCGAGATTCGTTCTATTTCCGACTTGATCCCTTCAGTTTCAATGGTTTAGATTCGTACACGAAAGAACAGTTGAAGTTTAACGGACAACTTTTCCCGGCCACGATTTTCCCGCCTTTCAAAGAAACCATCCTCGTTCGGGAGGAGGATAAATCCTTCGGGTTTATTCACAAAACACCAGCTGTAGGATATACTACCTACTCCAAAAAAGGCAATTACACGGGTACGCTCGACTTGAGTAACAAAGGCCTGATCGGCAAGGGCAAACTGGAGTATTTGACCGCAGATATTGAATCAGAAGACTTGATTTTTAGGCCCAAACAGACCACCGGGACGGCCAAAAAATTCTTCATGGAAGAAGATCGCGCCAGCAAGGTAAAAGTGCCACAGGCCAAGGGCGAAGACGTGTCGGTGAACTGGCTGCCATTTAAAGATTCGATGTATGTGACAAACAAAGCTAAGGATTTTGAACTTTTTAAAGCCAATGGGTATACGCACAAAGGCGTATTAATCCTCACCCCCTCCGGTTTGAAAGGCAGGGGCGAATTCGAGTGGGCAGAGGGCAAGTTGACTTCAAAAATCATTTCCTACGGACCTTTCCAGGCCAGTGTGGACACGGGCAACCTCGAAATAAAATCGCTGGATCAAAATGGTATCGCACTCGACTCGCGCAACGTGGACGGCGACCTTGACTTCGATGCGCAAAAGGGCCTATTCAAAGCCAATTTGCAAACCGCCAGCACGACTTTGCCCCTCGACAAGTACCGCACTTCGATGAATGAATTCACCTGGGACATGAAGGGCAAGACGATTGAATTCAAGGCCGACCCCAAGAAACCGGGCAGCTTCGTATCCATTGATCCCGCCCAAGACACGCTTTCATTCGAGGGCAAAACGGCGCTGTACGACCTGAAGACCAACCTATTGCGTATAGGCGGTGTGAAGCAGATCAAATCTGCTGACGCTTTTGTTAATATCCCGGACACGAGCGATATTTTTATCCAGCCCGGCGGGCGGATGCGCACCATCTACAACGCCCAAATTGTAGCCGACACCGTAAGCAAGTACCACACTATCAACAAGGCTACGGTGGACATCGGCGGCAAAAAACTCTACAAAGCCACAGGCTTTTATGAGTACAATATCCCAGGTTACAACCAAGAGGTTTTTTTCAACGACATTCAGGGGAAATACCAGACCATCGTAGCCGCCAACCGTCTGGTTCAAACGTATGCTACTGCTGACATTCCAGAAAAAGACAGTTTCCGCGTGGATGTGAAAACCCTGTTCAAGGGCGACATGATCCTAAATTCCAGTGACCAGAACATGACTTTTAAGGGGTATGCTCAATTGGTGGCCGACAAACTGCCCAAAACCAACTGGTTCACCCTCCAAACAAAAATTGACCGAAAAGAACCGCTTATCCGTGTCAAACTTGCCAAAGACTCCGACGATAGTCCCATGGTAACGGGCTTCTACCTTTCTCGCGAAACGGGTGAAATGTACCCGCGCATCATGCTCCCGGCCCTTCAACGGGCGGATCGTGCAATGATTGACTGCAAGCATGTGTACAAATACGAGCCTGCCAACGACCGTTTTATTTTTGGCGATTCGCTGAAGGTGCTGGGCAAATCCGAACGCGGTTCAAAACTGATTTTTGACAATCGTGTGGCCACCGTGCAGGCCGAGGGTCCGATCAATATCGGTTCGGGCCTCGAATTGATGAGCATCAAAGCGGCAGGCAGGCTCAAATCAGATTACAATACCGTTACAGATTCTACTTATTTCAGTGTTACGGGAGAGATCATTTCGGCTTTCGACATTCCCATCCCGGCCAAATTGATCGAATTGATGATCAACGAGATAAAAGCGGCGGCCTTCGACGCCCAACCTTCCGTGTACAATACCAATATGGCTTTTTACCAGCCTGCGCTGCACGAGTTCGTCAGCGATGAAAAAGACTGGGAAGAGGTGCTGTCCAACACCCGACTCAATGCCGTGCTACTGCCCAAAAAAGACGACAAGTTTGCCTTCGTTTTGGGTCGTCAATCGGTCACTTGGAATAGGGAGTACACCTCATTCTTTACCTTGGAAGACCGTATTCCGCTCATCAGTATCGCCGGTCAACCCATCAACAAATCGCTCAACATCATGTTGCAGTACAAAATGCCTACTACGGGCAATGATGCATTGGGTATTTACATCAAACCCTCTGCTGATTTGTGGTATTTGCTTGTGTACCAAAATACGGATGAGGGAGGGGCACTCAGTATCACCTCGGGCAGCCCGCGTTTCAACGATCTGCTTGCCAGCCTCAAAGGCAAAGACATCAAAACGAAAATGCCCAACGGCAAAACTTTTGAGGTGGTGCCGGTAGACCCGGCAGAAGGCCCGAAGTTTGTGAACAAGGTGCGGAATGGAAGGCTGAAGGAATGAGGGACACCTACCTCTTTGTCCTTCATAAACATCAAACATCAATAATTCTATGATTTCAGTCTTGATGTCGGTTTACAACACCGATTTTGCTCTGGTAAAGCGTGCTATTGACTCTGTGCTGAGTCAGGATTTTAAGGATTTTGAATTGATTGTATTGGATGACGGAAGCGACAACGATCCCGAAAACAAGCTGCTCAATTATGTGAAAGTTCACGCGGAGAAGATCACTTATATATGGCATAAAAACACGGGCCAATCCGCTTCCATAAACCGAGGCGTTGGCAACTGCAAGGCCCAGTATATCACCATACTGGATGCCGACGATGAGTACAAGCCCAACCACTTGCGGTCATGCTTGCAGGAAATGGAAAACGCGGATATGATTGCCTCTACGTCCGAAACTATTGTGGATAAGGAGGAGGACTATTATGTGGTGGATAAGACAGACAGCAGCAAATTGATCCATGTAGATGAATGCATTTTGTTTGCCACTTTATTTGGGCGAAAAGAGGTTTTCTCCAGCCTGCAATTTCAAGACACTTATGCAGCCGACGCTCAATTTTACGAGAGAGTGGCCCAAAAATATCGAGTAAAGAAGCTGGATTTGAGGACGTATATCTACTACCGAAACAATCCGGGTAGCACTTGTGCTGTTATGAAGCGGACGCAATCCAATTGAGCCACTTCACGCAGTACGCCGCAGCATAAATATAGTCGGTTTTTTTTTGGAACCAGAAAGTGGTACCCCGGAACGGACTTCCGGGATATTTGAACAAAAACGCCCCCCGCAGTTTCCTGCGGAGGGCGTTTGAAAATTTGTCAACTTTTTAAAATTTGACAAATTTCGTTTCAATTATTGCTTCGCAAACGTCCCTTCCAATCTTCCTGAATCAGACTTCAGCACGAGACGGTAAACACCGCCCGGCAGGTTAGATACGTTGACTTGGAAGTTTGTGCCGTTGGCTACCGTGTTCATTTGAACGAGGCGACCGTCGGTAGCGAACACTTCCATATTTTTACTTCAAAATCATTAACTTTGCC
>JBBQSW010000253.1:0-6023 GCA_038213575.1 Chitinophagales bacterium
AAATCACCCAAACCCCCAAACCGCAATTTTCAACATCCTTGAATATGAAGCACTCACTCTTTTTTCTGCTTGCCGCTGCGATTATCGTGGCCTGCACACCTCAAGAAAATGCCACTGCCCAGCAGCCAGGTACGACGGCGCCCAACAGCACAGGAAACCTTTTTCAATTGGAAACTGGTGGTTGCAGGGGTTATTGCCCGATGTACAAGCTCACTTTCCGCAAAGATGGCACATTGCAATATCTCGGAATCCGCCATGTTGAAAAAGTGGGGGTTGAAACAGTCCGGCTCACTACAGAGGAATTTGCTCAACTGCTAAAAGAAGTGAGGAAAGTAGACCTTTGGCAATACCCCACTGAAATTCCCAGTACGGTAGTAGACGCCCCTGTGCATACATTCACTGTTTTTGAAGGTGAAAAAATGCATTCGGTAAAAGGCACAGCGGGTATTCCGAAGCCTATCCTAGCTTTGGAAACACTTTTGCAGGATATCACCGAAGCACATGGCATTGCGGTCAGAAAAGGGGAGGACTCCAAAGTTACTACAGCCCAAGTCATCGTAAAATTTGATATGGATGTGAATGCCAAAGAATTCTGCAATCAATTCACCGACTTGAGGGTCCGTACGGTGACCCATCTGTCTGAAGACAACACTTGGGTCATAGGTTACAATACTTCGGAAGTCACTCAGGAGCAATTCATCAGCTTGATGAAAGACATGCGGGGCGTGTTGGCCGTGGAAGCCAACAAGCAGCCAAAGAATTGAATTCGACCTTAAAGGTCACTGCGTCATTCGTCGTCATTGTAAGGAACGGTGTCAAAATAACTTCCCAATTTGATGCCATTCTTTTGCCGCCATCTATCCTATCTTTTTCGTTAAATAGCCCCACTATTCGCCTCAAAAGATAGTTGGCTAACGCCAAAATAATAGGCCTGAAATTGGAAAGTTATTTTGACACCGTTCCTAAGTCTTTTTCATGTCTGAGCTTCTTATCAAATTTTTCAAATTCGGTATCGTCGGAGTATCGGGTGTAATTGTGGATTTTGGCGTGACCTGGCTGTTGAAAGAACGGTTGCGGCTGAACAAATACATCGCCAACAGCGCAGGTTTCGCTTGTGCCGTGGTCAGCAATTATGCGCTCAACCGAATATGGACTTTCCACAGCTCCGATCCACAAGTGGGGATACAGTTTGCCAAGTTTACCATGGTGGCGCTCATTGGATTGGGCATGAACAATGCCATCATCTTTTTTTTGACGGAGCGACGGGGTGTGAAGTTTTACACTGCTAAACTAATCGCCACAGGGGTTGTGATGCTTTGGAATTTTGGGGCCAATTTATTGTTTACATTCAAGTAAATCTCGCCATTTCCCAGCCTGCAATCGCTGACTTACGCGTTTCACCTCAGTAGTAGATGCCTAATTTTCCTGTGCTTTATGCCGGGTGTGGTGTTCAAGTTTATTCATAATAAGGGTAATACGTGTCCGAATTTTGCAGATGCGTACGTTACGCTTGGTTAACCCCCGAAGCGGCGCTGGGTCCAAAGACCCAAGCGCGGCGGCAGGGCATCTGTTTTTAAGACGAACGGCTGGTTTTGCGGTAAATATTGAACACCGCGCGCGGCGGAAGGCAAATGTCACAACTCCTATATTTTTGATGCATGCGGAAACAAAATGCGAAACCAGCAGAGGGTTTTTGTGTACCCCGTAACCTACCTTCCTTTTGTAGAGGATAGTCGCATTATTGCTATGGACGTGAAACATGGACAACCCCAACACTCTTTTTTACACCTTATTTGCAAATGCTTCTCACTCACTTGCTCAAAAATTAAATAAATCATGAAAAAAATATTGCTTTTCGCACTTCTTATTGCTTTGTTGGGATGTTCCAAAGAAAATCCCGCACAAAAATTTATTGAGGATATTCTTTCATCTCAACGCGACCAGATGCCCTCTGAGATTCAAATTCTTCAATTATTACAGTTGCCAACTGATGGTTATGCCTCAATAACATCATACGCAACGCTTTCCACACAGCCTTTTAGGGGCCCAGAAGTAATGATTCGGGGCTTTGGATATAATAAAGCGGGTACATCAAGTGATTTTGGCCTTTTGACTTTTGGCTCTATTACAACGAATACAATTAGTGGAACAAATTTCGACTATCTTTCATTAGGTGTCCTAGGTTCAAAGGATTTGTATGGTACAGTTGCGCCTGTTTTATTAGCTGGAAAAGGAGGCCTGCCCGGTTTTAGTGCTAACTTTTATATCCCCAAAATGATGACAATAACTAGTCCTACTTTTTCAAATAATTCTATCATTTCTCAAGGAACTACAATCACTTGGGACCCAGACAGCAGCAATACGTTTGGAGTAGGAATTGCAATTCGTTATAACCCAAATGCATTTGAAAACTATGACCTAAATCAAAGCGGGAATACTGTAGTTAACCTCGTTCGTGTTGAAGATACTGGAAGCTATACCATTACAGCAAATGACCTTGCTGGTATTCCTTCCAACGCTCACTTAAGATTCGGAATAGGGAGAGGAAACTACCAGCGGGTTTCTATGCCAAACGACTACCATTTTGGGTTAATAGCCTATTCCGTAGTCGCGCATCCTTTTAGAAAGCAATAAACTACTTTTTAAATCAAATTGTAAACACTAAAGGGGACAAAGATGCTGCCAAAAGCATTTTTGCTCCCTTTTTGTCATGAAAAATTGAAAATTGATGTACCCAGATGTTTCATATTTGCTACACGACATTATCGGCACTACTCCTGATAATTTGACCGCTATTTTTAAAATCTATGGAATTTTTGGTTCTGCGCGAGCTTTGCCTGCATATTCTGCACTCCTTTTATGCCACGCGTGGTGTTCAACATCTACCGCAAAACCAGCCGTTCGTCTTAAGAACAGATGCCCTGCCGCCGCGCTTGGGTCTTTTGACCCAGCGCCACTTCGTTGGAAGGACCTGTAATAGCAAGACCTTACTTTATGCACAGAGGCGGCCAATAACTCCCGTACCTGAAGCGAGTCAAAAAGACCCAATCCATATTTTAGCGCAGGTAAAACCCGGCGGAAGACCAAGCGCAGCGGCATGCGGTTCGGGGATTTTTTCACAACACCAGCAACCCATACTCCCCCAAAACCCGCATTGACTTACTATACCAAAACAGCTCAAAATCGTCCAAACCAGCCGCTTCATAATCGGTCTTTACATCCTGAAAAGTGAGCACTTCCGCCCTGGCCACCGATAGTTTTTGCAGGATTAAAGCGATCCATATTCCCTGCAACTTATCAAAATTGAGGATAAAAGTTTCTTTTTTGTCCTGAAACGTCAGTGTTACCATCTCTTGCTCCATGCCTTTTTTGTTTTTGGTAGAAGCGCTCAACGTGGGTGATGTGCCCAGCCAAACCAATTTTGCGCTTGGTTTCAAAGAAAAAACCAGTTCTTCCGCTAAGGCTTTGGCAATATAATTTTGAGAAATCTTGGTGCGCGGCACCTTATGCTCGAACCAATCCTGCAAGGGAAAATCCAAACCGATGCCGTGCATGAAGTTGAGCAAGGACTTTTTAAGCCCGTAACTGAACGCTTCATGGTTGGTTCCAGTCGGGTCCAGGTGTACAAGATCGTTGTTGGCAAAAGTGCCCAGTTGTTCGCCTTCTTTTTTTACGCCAAATTGCTTGGGATTCATACCCACGGGACTGTGTGCGGTCATGGCAAACTGATGCCAAAAGCCCGATTGTAGAACCTCGACTTCAAACATTTGCCGCACCATTTCCAGGGAATCAATGGTTTCTTGAGCCGTTTGGGTCGGGAAACCATACATCAGATAGGCGTGAACCATGATCCCGGCCTCCGTAAAATTGCGGGTCACCTGTGCGACCTGCGCTACCGTGACCCCTTTCTGGATCAATCCAAGCAGCCGATCCGAGGCGACTTCCAGGCCCCCCGAGATGGCCACGCAACCGGAAGCCTGGAGTAGCCGACACAAATCACGGGTAAAACTCTTTTCAAAACGAATATTAGTCCACCAGGAGACGATCAGTTTCCGCCGGATGATTTCGAGGGCCAGCGCGCGCATCAAAGCGGGTGGCGCGGCTTCGTCCACAAAATGAAAGCCGTTTTCACCTGTTTGGGCGATCATTTCTTCCATTCGGTCGCAGAGCAAAGCCGCCGTAAGTGGCTCATACACCTTGATATAATCGAGGGAGATATCACAAAACGTGCATTTTCCCCAATAACATCCGTGCGCCATGGTGAGTTTGTTCCAGCGCCCGTCGCTCCACATCCGGTGCATGGGGTTGGCAATTTCAAGCACGGAGATGTACTTATCCAGCCATAAATCGCTGTAATCGGGCGTTCCGGTGTCCGCTTGCTTGTAATCGGGGCTTAAACTGAGGTTGAGGTATTCCACCCGACCATTGACGAGCGCAAAGGCGCGTTTTAGCAATTCCAAAGGTCTTT
Organism: Chitinophagales bacterium; assembly: GCA_038213575.1. Lineage (GTDB taxonomy): Bacteria > Bacteroidota > Bacteroidia > Chitinophagales > Saprospiraceae > M3007. The sequence goes on from JBBQSW010000253.1 coordinate 4,469, forward strand.
TGCCTGCCAGATATTCAATTAAATGCTCTACAGGCGCTTCCCCATCATCCAGGGTGATGAAGTCGAAAAACTCGAATACCCTTGGCTCGGAAAGAGAGCGCAATTCGGTGTTGGCAAAACCACCGCCCATGGCAATTTTAACGCCGGGGCAGTGTTTTTTGATCCATTGTGCACATCGGAACGCGGCGTATAAATTTCCGGGAAAGGGCACTGAAATTGCCACCAAATCGGGCTTAACATCGGCTATTCGCTGCTTAAGGATGTCTATCAACAACTTGTCAATGTAAGTATAGTCCTGCTTGAGCACCTCGTACAATTCGTCAAAAGTGTTGGCCGAGCGGCCGAGGCGTTCTGCATAGCGGCTAAACCCAAAATGTGGGTCCACGCACTCCTTGATAAGATCCGAAAGGTCTTCGAGATAAAGTGTGGCCAAGTGCTTGGCCTTGTCCTGCGTGCCCAAGGCGCCAAATGCCCAATCGAGATCGTTCACTTGTGCAAAACGGGCGGCCTCCGGCAAAAAGCCATCCTGGCAAATCAGGTGGGACATCGTAGGGTTTTTACCCTGCAAGAACAGGATAACCGCATCAATGCTCTGGATATAATGGTCTTGCAAAGCGATCATGCGCCGTGCATTTTCAGAAAAGGCAGCTTCATCTAAAGCGCCAATCTGCTTAAATAATTGAGTAAGCCCAGGTTTGGAGAACAATGCAAGAATGACCTCAATGCCCAAATCTGCCTGCTTTGCAGCGATCTGTTTGGTATTCAAGAATCCCTTCAAATAAGCCGTAGCAGGGTAGGGCGTATTTAGCTGGGTAAAAGGTGGGGTGATTAGGAAGACGGTTGGCTGCAAGGTGGGTGATTTTGGAGTTGAAAATACGGGCTTGGGGGAATCTAATTGGCAAAAATCATCTGCCGAGTCTCTACCGTTTTGCCACCCACTACGAGGGCATAAGCAAAGGTTCCGCGCACCCCATACCCATGCGTATAAAGCACCTCATTCATGCCCTGTTGCAACGAAACTGAAATATTTTCAATCAACCTTCCCTGTAAATCTGTGATCTGGACCAAAGCGTCTGGCATACCAGCCGGCATTTCATTTACCCAAAAAGAGATCCAGGTCGCCTCATCGAAAGGGTTTGGGCGGTTTTGAAAGAGACGAATATTGGGCTCTGGCTCTTCTATACTCAACTCTTCTGTGGCCGAAGTCTGCGTTTGAACGATTTTTTCTACCGAAAAAAGACTTTCTGCTCCCCAGTTGTTGACCCCTGCAATGCTGGCATAAACTGCACCGGTAGGATTACAAGGTACTAAAGCCGAATTTCCAAAACAGGTATAAACAGTATCCCAATCGTTGGTGGTTGTGCGCAATGCAAGACGAAACGTAAAGGTATCCAGCGGGTTGTCAAGGGTCAGGCTCAGTATGCCATTGGTTCGTACCGCGGTAAAATTTGCGCTCGGCAACGATACTCCGCGGGCTGCAATGGCCAGTGCATTCCCATTGATGAGCGCATTGCGGGCAAGGTAATTGAAGTCCACAAAAAAGGAATCCAGGACC
>JBBQSW010000254.1:0-6010 GCA_038213575.1 Chitinophagales bacterium
TTTGGAGGGTGTTCAGAAATCTGTGTCAACTGCCGGGTGCACCCGGCAGTTGACACAGATTTCTGAACACCCTCCAAAAGTATTTTGTCTTCTTTTGTGTCCTTTTCTGCCTTTTGTGGTTCATCAAAATAAAATCCGCTCAAACCCGCACAATCTGCCCTTCCCGCGTCTAATTTTCGCCCGTTTACCCGCAAAGCGAACCAATCTAGCTTCAAACATGACTTCCATCGCCGATCTCCTCGCCAAGGCCCGTCGCCGCTCCTTCGTGGGGCGCGAAAAAGAGATTCAACTGTTTGAAAACCAACTCACTGCCCCTGATTTTGATTTTATCCTGCTGTACATTTATGGAGCAGGAGGCGAGGGTAAAACCACGCTCCTGAAACACTTGACCGAGATCTGCGGCGAACACAAGGTTCGACACCTCACCCTCGATGCCCGGGAAGTAGACGCGCACCCCTCCGCCTTTCTGGAAGCGGTGCGAACCAGCCTTGGGAAATCCATTCACATTGGACAAGATGTTTTTGAAGCACTGTCTCAACGGGAGGGTCGTACGGTACTTTTCCTGGACACCTACGAAAAAATCAGCCCGATAGACGACTGGGTGCGCACGGATTTTTTGCCCAATCTGCCTGCTAATATGCTCACGGTGATGTGTGGGCGGAATGCGCCTTCGGTCGCCTGGCTCAGTGATGCAGGTTGGAAAGTTTTGATGCGTACGGTGCAATTGCGCAGTTTCTCTGATGCTGAAAGCGAGGAATACCTGCGCCGCCGGAACATCCCGGAGGCAAAAATCAAACCTATACTTGATTTTACGCACGGCCATCCACTGGCGCTTTCGGTGGTGGCGGATATTTATGAACAATATCCAGACAAGAATTTCACGCCCGATGAATCGCCCGATGTGGTGCGGACTTTGTTGCAACTCTTTGTGCGTCAGGTGCCCAGCCCCATGCACCGTGCGGCTCTGGAGGTGTGCAGCATCGTCAATCTGCTCACCGAATCGCTTCTCGCCGAAGTGATGGGCGTAGAGGATGCCAGCGAACTTTTCAGCTGGATGTGCGGCCTTTCCTTTATAAGTATCGGACGCGAGGGCATTTACCCGCACGATATTGCCCGGGAAGCGCTTTGTGCAGACCTGAAATGGAGGCACCCCGACTGGAATGCCGAATTACACGCCCGTAGTCGCCACTATTACCACCGAAAACTAAAAGAAGGTAGCGGCGAGGCACAGCGCAAGGTGCTGTTCGACCTTATTTTTCTGCATCGGACGATTCCAGCCATCAAACCTTTTTTCGAGTGGCAGGAAACCGGCAGTTTTTGGGTAGACCTTGCCAATGCGAACGACTTGCCCGTGTTGCGCGAAATGGTGCTCCATTTGGAAGGGGAGGAAAGCCTCGCGGCCTTTGATTTTTGGTCGAGGCACTCCGCAGCACAAATCTGGGTCTGGCGCGACGGGCGCAAAGAAGCCAATGCCTTTGTGCTCAAAATCAATGGCCATGAATTGACAGGGGAAAAGCATTTGGCAGACCAGGTGGTGCAAAAGGTAATTGATTATCAGGTGAAAAATCTGCACCTCCGTCAAGGTGAGCAAACTATAATCTTCCGGATGTGGATGGCCAAGGACACGCACCAGCAGGTTTCGGCCTTGCAAAGCAGCATTTTCCTTTTCATTGTACAGTACTATTTCACCCCGGGATTGGCGGTCAGTTTTCTCGAAGTGGTGATGCCAGAATACTGGAAGCCGGTGATGCTCTACGGCGATTTATCTCATTTGCCAGAATTAGATTTCAGCACCAACGGTACACCCTTTGGTTTTTACATTCACGATTGGCGTGTTCGTCCGCCGCTCGCTTGGCTCGACTTGCTTGGGAAACGGGAGACGCGCAACATAACGGACTTGGAGGCGGAATCACAACCAATGCAGGTAGTGGTATTGAGTGAAACGGAATTCAGCGAAAGCGTGGCCGAGGCACTGCGTCATTTTCACAACAACAACGTATTGATTCAGAACCCTTTGGTGCGTGCCAAGTTCGTGATGTCGGCAGCGGGCAGCAATGCTTCGGATGCGGAAAGAGTCGCTTTTTTAAAAGAAAAAATCCTGGCGGTCGTCAAAGAGATTGAGGAATCGCTTTTAGATGGGAAGTATCATCGGGTGTTGTACCGTTCGTTTGTGAACCCCGTAGGAAGTCAGGAAAAAACAGCCGACTTTTTGAACATGTCCTTCAGCACTTACCGACGGTATCTTTCGGCAGGGACACAGCGGGTGGCAGAGATCTTGTGGGGCTGGGAGCTGGAGTAGATGTTTAATAATATATGTTTATCCCCCTAAACCTAAATTCGCTCTAACACCTCGATTTTTTCTCGCACCGAACCCGCTTCCCAGCGTCGCATCAAGCGCAACAGCCATCGAAGCCAGATTCCGGGAGCATGAATTTTCTTTGCAAAAAACGCAACATTCTTATCTAATTCAGCAATAATCACCTTTTCGGAAGCCCCGTTTGGTGCAAAAGCGACCAACTGTGCCACTTTCCAGGAAGCTGCTCGGGCGGTATCAATGCTAAACCCTATCCAGCCCTCATCCTCGGTGCGAAACAGTCGGTCAAGCCAATCGAAAGGCAGCCAAATCTTGGCCAATTGGCTTTGTGTCTGGTTGGTGAGCGATTCGATTATCTTGTTGACGTGCATAAAATCTTTGCGAAGACCGAAAATTGCATCGCGTTGCCGGACTGAAGCTGCCGAGATCCCCAGGTCTAGATTGATATGCGCATTCATACCCAAGAGCAAGTGTTGCATCACCGTAAATTGATCTTCTTTGGTCGCTTCAAATGCGACCCGCCAGGATTCTGTTGGGTTTCCACCAGCCTGCCAAGTATCAAAAGCGTCAAAATATCGCCGGGCAAAGGCAACATCCATTTGTTCCATCCGGGAACCATTCTCAAATTCGCCCCGTGTGACCGCGTCGCGCACGGCGAGCGTCATTTTATAGTACAAGGCCGCAAAATAGCCCATGGGCGATTCGTTGGCCTTGGCCCAAGCAGTTATTTGCTCCAGCCGAGCAATGACATCTGTAAAATTGGTGACAGCCATAATACTTTAGGAAGGAGAAAAAAGGTAGGAGGCTACCATTTCGGTGTTTCACGCTGGCCTACCACGCGCACCTGAATCCCGGTCACATTGAGCGAGGTATTGCCTTTCCAAATCATAACAAAACCCTTGTCTTGCACCCCCCAGGAGTTGTTAATATAAGGGTCTTTGCAGGAGAGCAAGATTTCGTTATGAGCACTGTCATAATTCCAACGGCCCGAATCTACGACCTTGCCTTTGACAAGAATGTCGAAAGTTTGATCTTCACGAAATTGCAACCATTTGGATTGGTATTGGTGGTGAATAGTGGTATCGCTGGGTTGAAAAGCCATATTGAGGTGCCACCATCCTGTGCTGAGGTAGGCTTTTTTGCTCGCTGTGGGTGGCGGTAACACATCTACGGGAACCTGCACCATTTTGGGAGCCTGGCGTACTTGATAGGTGCCTTGCACAGTGTCGGGGCGTTCTTCGTCAATCACATGAGACGCTCGCAAGCCCAGTTCTTTTTCTTCTGGTGTGGGGATGGTTGTGGTATCGCTTGCCTTTGTTTTTTGAAGGTTTTTGCAGGTCAAAATACTGGCTGCAATGACGATGATACCGAGCAAGATGTTGATTCTCATAATGATATTTGAAAAAAATCCCCCGCCAGTACTACACTGATGGGGGACGTTTGAGTGGCTCCAAGTGGAATCGAACCACTATCAGAAGTTCCGGAAACTCCCATTCTATCCGTTGAACTATGGAGCCTTTACCCGCCATAGCCCGTTTAGGGCGAAGGCGGGTTTATCGTTCAAAGCAGTTTCATCACCCAGCAAAGTCAAAATTTCGGCGGGTGCCCTCCTTCGTCAAGACTACGGCGGGTAAATTGATTTTTACAATTTGGAGCGCAAAGGTAGGTAAGCCTGACGATTTTCAAAGGGAGTGTTCAGAAAACTGCATTCAAAACTCTTTACCCTTCCAGCCTTGCCAATGAGCACTTGCCAACTTGTTACTTATTGCTTTTCAACCTTGAAACTATTTCGAATCTCAAGAAGTTCAGCATCTATCCAAATTTTCGCATCATTCAGCAAAACCTGTGGGTCATCGCTCCAAATAGCCTCTCCATAGCTAACCTTTACATTGAGTTCTCGTTCGCCAAAACGACGGATAAAATGGGGCAAAAAAGTGTCTTTGCCAATCCAGTGGTCTTCGGCAGAACCATAGTCAATCGCAACGGGCACAATGGGAAATCCTTCGGCAGCGGCTAGTTTGAAACCGCCAGGCTTGAAAGAAGAAGTAGTTGGATGGGAATGGGTAGTGCCTTCTGGGAAAAGCAGGACTGGGAACCCCTCCTGTAATTTTTCTGCAATCCCTTGCAGCGTTCTTTTGCGGCTTTCTACACTTTCCCGCTTTAAAAACAACACCCCCGACACTTTTGCGCCAAAGCCGATGATGGGCCATTTGGCTACTTCTGCCTTGGAGACCCCATAAGCATTGGTATCGCGTACAAGCACGGCTGGATCCAGATAAGAGCGGTGATTGCTCATCAGGATGCAGGGAAAATCGGGCGGTGTACCGCTGGTCTGTACTTGCACTCCAATAGCAGGCAGCAATTTTTGAGCCCAGCGTTGGCGAATACGCATGGACCGACGGATATCCTGGCCCAATACTAGGCTGTTGAGAATAATTTGGCCGACCTTAAACGAGGTATAAAAGGCAAAATAAAGCAAGCGCCAGATGGCACGGAGTTTTTTCATGGGAGTAGATATCTGATAACCCGGGGCAAAAATCGCAAGAATTGCCGGATATTTTCCAAAACAAAACCAACGTGTGTAAGACTAGCGGTTGCCTTCTTTTTACTTTTGGCCTTGTATTGTTTAGAAACGCAGCACCAATAACTTGGTCAATTGATGCCACCCTTTGTCTATATCAACCAATGTTGGCTGGGTAGCCGTGGTTGGGGAGGATGGTTCTGGAGTGACCAACTGGCCCAGCTCCAACAATACATGTACAGGGGCCTGGTTTCGTACCTTCCCGGAAACCAATCCGTCGCCGCCAATCGGGACGCCAAATGTCTCCGTCGTAGGGCTGAAACAAAATAAACCGATTGACACCGTAGCCTTGCAAAATTTCCCAATTGGCACAGTTTACAACCTCTCGGGCGGTGATTTTCAAGTAAATGTTTTGAATTCAAGCAATCTTTTTCTCGAAGAAGTTTGTGTAAATGTGGTTTTTGGCTTCAATGAATTTTACCAAGTCTGCCCGAATAAACCTTCCAAACAATTAAAATTTACCAGTCTGAACCTCGCTCCAGGTGAATCCACCTGGCTTGCTTTTGGCGATATTTATGCCCAAGGACAAAACATCGTGCCTGAAGAAATCTGCTTTTGGACTTCCTCGCCCAACGAACAACCCGATGCTGTGCATGAAGACGACCGCTTTTGCATCCCAGCTTCTTATACCGTTGCCGTAAAAGATCCCGATTTCATTCAGGTTGCATTCTCCCCCAATCCTGCCGATGATTTTATTGAAATCTCTTTTTCAGAAAACATGGATGGGGAGGTGTGGCAAATCTTCGATGCGACAGGAAGACTTGCTGCCACAGGCTTTTGTACAAACAACCGAAAGATTCGACTGGAAACGGCTCAACTACCCAACGGATTTTACTTGCTGAGCCTCAAAAATAAAATTGGAAAATTGGTGGTACAGCATTGAAAAGTACCTTCGCGCCATGCGCCACAAATTCCTTCTTTCAATCGTCAGTCTTGCCTTCGCAGGACTGACGATTTTTTTGGGGTATTTTGTCCAACGCAGTGATTTTCAAGTCTTCATCGGTGCGTATGCTGCATTTTTTGGGCTATACGTCTGGGTGATTTTTTACTTGCAAAAACATTTTTCAACAAGTCAAACACGGTATCTGATTTGGCTCGGTATCGGCCTGCGGGTT
>JBBQSW010000255.1:0-5997 GCA_038213575.1 Chitinophagales bacterium
AAATATACAGGTCTAACATTAAAAGAAATCGACGAAATATAAAATATCCCAACCCTTCTAATCTTCTAAGGAACGCGGCACCAATAACTTAGTTATCTTAGGTCAACCATTTTTTCATCAGACAACCCTATTTTTCTGCGAATAGTGGGGCTATTTAAAGAAAAATAGGGGCCGTATAATGGAACAAAGGGTGGCATCAAATGACTGATTTATTGGTGCCGCGTTCCTAAACTTTCTAATGGTTTATTGGCTCTGATTTAAGGTCTTGCTTAGAGTCAGCATTTAAAGAACTTACAAAATCCAGCAAATATTTATTGAACTCATTCGGTTGTTCAAGATTAGAAACATGTCCGGCATTCTCAATAATTTTCAAACTGGAGCCTTTGATGTGCTTATGTATAAATTCAGATTGGGCTAGTGGTGTTACTTCATCTGCTCTGCCGCAAATAATAAGTGTTGGAATGCGAATAGCATCTAAAGAAGAACAGGTTTCGGAACGCTCTGCCAAAGCAGTTAATCCAGCGGTAATGATCACTTTAGAATTTGCAAGCACAATACTGCGCAAGTTTTCAACTATTTCCATTTTATTCGTCAATGAATCAGGGTGGAAAACACTTTTAATAAATTTTTCATTAAATACATCTACGCCATCAAGGTTGATTTGTTCGATTGCTTTGTAACGCTTTTCTTTTACTTCTGCTGTGTCGGCAATGCATTGCGTATCGCATAAAATCAACGCCTCAAACCGTTCAGGATACCTTTTTACCGCATTCAAAGAAATGTACCCTCCCATGGAGAGACCGCAAAGAATTGCCTTTTTTATATTTAATTTATCCATAAACAACACTAAATCTTCACAAAACAAGTCAATACTTAGTGGTGTTTTTTCATCTGTTGATTTGCCAAACCCGCGAATATCGCAAGCTATCAAACGATTTAAAGATTTTAAACCATCAAGTTGCCCCTTCCACATCGACTTATCGAAAGGGTAGCCATGAAGAAATATTATAGGAATAATCCCTTCTCCAATATCATTGTATGAAATAGTGATATTGTTGACTTCTGTCAATAGATTATGATAGGAATTATCTAATTCCATTTTTACAATTTCGGTTATTGGTAAATTTTCAACTTTTTCTGGCACTATATTTTTAGCATGATTCTCCTCGTAATCCTCAACTAAAATTACAAGTGAGTCGTAATAGGCTGTTAGGGTTTTAACCGTTATTCGCGGATTTTCTTCATAGGGAACGGTTATTGGCATTTCATTCAGGTGTTTCAGCAACTCAGGATGCTTTTCCCTAATGTTGTTAGTAATGCCTAAAATCTTTTCGTTCAACTCTAATTCTGTATTCATGTTTTTTTATTTACAAATTTTTTTTACTTTCAAGGAACAAATTTACGCCTTTGAAGACCCAATAGCCTTATGTAATTAAAGTTAATAGTTATACAATTCACATGTTTACAGGCAAAAGACATAGACCATTCTATGGTATAGGGCAGGCTGTGCGAACCATCGAAGCGTTAGTTTTTTCGCCTTAGTGCGACTGGCCGTTTCAATGAAGTCGCTAAGGATACGCTGGACGAGTGGATATACTTCCTAAAAACAGCGGAAATCAAAGACGAATTCACTGCAAAGGGCTTGAAATCTGCGAGCCAGAAACTTGATATTTTGAAATTAGACCCTGCCGACCGCAAAGCCTATGACCAATATTTAGAAGCGCAGCGGAGCGATGCGAGTTTTGTGGAGACGGTGAAACTCGAAATCACAACTGCGGTTAATGAAGCGTTGAAAAGCAGAGAAGAAGAGATTGCTGAGGCTGGCTTGTTGGAAGGGCTTTCGATTGGAATTGTATCTAAATTAACAGGACTATCAACTTTGGAAGTACAAAACATCGCTGCCAGATTGGGTTTAAATAAATAAAATCGCCCATCTACCGCTATCGCAGCCCACAATTCCTGCTTTCCCCGTTCCTTTGGCCCAACTACCTGGCAATCATGCGCCCGGACCTGAGCCATGCTAAAAATCTCCTTTCCTACTGCCCACACGGTTTTGTTGCTGATCGCGGCCATCGTCGCTTTGATGACCTGGCTGATTCCCGCTGGGAAATACCAGACCTTGAAATATGATGCCGATCAAAAGGTGTTCCTCCATCAAAAATCGGATACCCAAACGATCAGTCTTCCGCCCGTTCAGGCCACGCTCGACCAACTGGGCGTCAAAACTGAGGTGCAAAAATTCACCCAAGGGGATATCAAAAAGCCCGTCGGCATTCCGGGCACTTACTATCAACTGGAAAGCCAACCACAGGGCTTTTTGGCTTGGGTTCAATCGCCCCTCAAGGGCATTGGTGCTGCTTTTGATGTGATTCTTTTTGTGCTCATTTTGGGTGGATTTATTGGTCTGCTCCAATCCATGGGCGCATTTGATGCGGGCATTGGGTGGCTGGCACTTCGGCTGAAAGGGCGCGAAAGATTGCTTATTTACGTCATCACGGGTTTGATCGCTCTGGGAGGGACGACTTTTGGTTTGGCCGAAGAAACGATCGGTTTTTACCCGATTCTGGTGCCGGTGTTTTTGGCGGCAGGGTATGATGCGATCACGGCTTTGGCTTGTATTTACATCGGCTCCAGTATCGGCACCATGATTTCTGTAGTCAACCCGTTTAGTGTCATCATAGCTTCCAATGCGGCGGGCATCAATTGGACGAACGGACAAATGAGCCGGATCGCTTTCCTGGTTTTAGGCACGGGTATTTGTATTTGGTACATCTTGCGCTATGCCGAAAAAGTGCGTAAAAACCCCGAAAACTCTTTGATTTTCAAGCAAAAGGAGGCCATTGAAGCCATGTTTCTACGGAAAGAAGGCGTGCAAACAGTTTCCTTGGATGGGCGCATTCGCCTTTCCCTGATCATTGCCCTGCTTTGTTTTGTGGTGATGATCGTGGGCGTTTCGCGGCTTGACTGGTGGTTTATGGAGATGACCACGGTGTTTTTTGTAGGGTCCTTGCTCCTCTTTTTGGTCTCAAAAATTAAGGAAAAAACCTTTGTGGATGCCTTTATCCGGGGCGCAAATGATCTGCTTTCGGTGGCACTTATCATCGGTGTTGCAAGGGGTGTGACGATCATCATGGAGGAAGGTTGTATTTCGGACACCTTGCTTTTTTATGCCTCCAATTTGGTAGAAGGCATGCCCAAGGGCTTGTTTATCACGGTGATGATGGGCTTGTTTGGGGTGCTTTCATTTTTCGTGCCTTCCTCCTCTGGCTTGGCCGTGCTTTCGATGCCGATCATGGCGCCCTTGGCGGATGTGGTGGGAGCTCCGCGCAGTGCGGTCGTGGATGCCTATATGTACGGCATGGGTCTGATGGCTTTTATTACGCCCACGGGCCTGATCTTGCCTTCACTCACAATGGTCAATGTCACGTTTGACCGCTGGCTGAAATTTGTGTTGCCCCTTTTGGGGTGGTTGACGTTGGTGAGTGTTTTGGTGCTTTTGGTGGGGGTATATGGAAGATAGGCTGAGAGGGGATGGAATACGGATGACGCGGATGAGACACGGATTGACTCCTAATTACCTAAAAATCCGTGCCTCATCCGCGTCATCCGTGTTCCATCCCTTCGCACTTCCTTTACATCCCCGTCGTACCTTCGCCGACCAATATGGCACCCGATCACCCACACCTTCAAAACCTCCGCCAGCTCCTCCGCCAGGAAAGAGAAGCCGACCACCGCGCTTTTCTGGCCATGGTGCGCGAAAAACCACTCTCCGATCGCGTTGCGCAGGGCTACACTTGGTACCCGCTACAGGTGATAAACACCGGATTCGCCCTCAGCGAAAAAGCCTTTGTCATGGTGGAACGGACGACATATCTGAACGCGCCCCACCAACTCCGCGCCGGACAACCTGTAAGCATGTTCACCCAGGCCACCGGGGTGGATCAACCCACCCAACAAGGGGTGATCAACTTCGTGGAGCGCAATCGCATGAAAATCATCCTCAATGCCCGGGATGTGCCAGACTGGCTCAACGCCGGCCAACTCGGGGTGGACATGCTTTTCGATGACCGCAGCTACCACGAGATGGACCGCGCCTTAGAAAAAGTAATGGCTGCTAAAGGCGACCGACTGGCAGAATTGCGGCAGATATTGACGACTCCCCAAAGTGCGCAACGGAAGGGCGTTTCCCAGCCTGTGCCTGTTCAGGTTCCAGCAATTTTGGCCAATACCACCGGAACGCCGGCAATTTCTTACCCACCATTAGAAGTCCCTACCGTTTTAACAGACGACGATCCCACGTCTCCCACCAAAACGGGCGAGAGACTGGGATTGAATGATTCTCAATGTGCCGCTGTGGAGGCCATCCTCCACAACCCCGATGTGGCGATCATCCACGGTCCGCCGGGCACTGGGAAAACGACCACTTTGGTAGCGGCGATCAAAGCCTTGGCCCAAACCGAAAGTACGGTGCTCGTGTCAGCGCCCAGCAATACCGCCGCCGACCTGCTCACCGAACGCCTGGCTGCACAGGGCCTGAACGTGGTGCGCATCGGCAATATCAGCCGCGTGGACGATAGTGTGCTCCAGCATACCGTGGACGCGCTGTTGGCGGCGCATCCCGAGGCCAAAAACATTAAAAAAGTAAAGATCGAAGCGGCAGAATACCGTCGTCAAGCGGCGCGATTTAAGCGCAGCTTTGGGGCGGAAGACCGCCGCGAACGCACGCACCTCAAACAACAAGCGCGTGACTTGGATGGCTGGGCGCGCATGCTGGAAGACCGGGTGATCGAAGAAATTCTGAGCGGTGCACAGGCGATTACCTGCACCTTGGTTGGCGCGGCGCACCCGCTTTTGGAGAAGCGGCGGTTTCGCACCTGCGTAATTGACGAGGCAGCACAGGCCCTCGAACCTGCCTGCTGGATCCCGATCCTCAAATGCAGTCGGGTAGTGCTTGCGGGCGACCCGTTTCAACTACCGCCGACGGTCAAAAACCTAGAGGCTGCGCGTCAGGGTTTATCCACCACCCTGATCGAACGTTGTCTGGAAGCGCTGCCCGAGCAGGTCAACCTGCTCACGGTACAATACCGTATGCATCAGGTGATTATGGGTTTTTCCAATCAATATTTTTACGAAGGCGCTTTGGTGGCGCACGATAGTGTAGCAAGGCGAGAACTGTACATTCCCGACTTCCAGCCCGCAGAAACAGGGGTTACGTTTATTGACACGGCGGGTTGCGGTTTTGAAGAACGCCTGCAGGAAAATCCAGGAGCCTTGCATCGCAATCCGAGTCGGTTCAATGCGGAGGAGGCTGTGCTGGTTCGGGAACATTTGATGCAATTGCTGTTGCGGTATAGGTATTCTTCAGATCTGGACTCAAAGCCCGGTTCCGAAACGTTGCCAAGTATTGGCATTCTTTCGCCGTATCGGGAACAGGTGAACCATTTGGAAGCGATGTTTCGGGAAGATGCATTGCTTGCTCCCTTGCTTTCTACAGGAAACATTGCTATCAATACCATTGACGGCTTTCAAGGCCAAGAGCGTGATGTGATCTATATCAGTCTGGTGCGCTCCAATGACAAACACGAGATTGGCTTTTTGCAGGATTATCGCCGCATGAATGTGGCCATGACGCGGGCGCGGATGGTGCTGGTGGTGATAGGGGATTCGGCGACGATCGGGCACAATAAGTTCTATCAGGAATTGCTGGATTATTGCGCGGAACATGGGGCGTATCGTACGGCCTGGGAGTTTATGGAATAAGAGGGGTGGAACACGGATGAGGCACGGATTTTTAATTTTAAAGATAAAATATCTGTGTATCATCCGTCCAATCCGTGTTCCACCGCTCTTATTCCACAACATCAATCCATCTTCACCAGTTTTTTCAACCCCCATTGTCCGTTATCCAATTGGATATTCAGGAAGTAAAAACCGTTTTGAAGCCCCTTCAAATCAAGGTCGTAACTGGTAGCGTTGACCAGCAAGGTTTGGAGCGTT